>JAJYFW010000478.1 GCA_021785335.1 Pseudomonadota bacterium | reverse complement strand
TTCCGGGCGCGGGTAGTGGCGCCAGGTGTCGACGATCTCCTTGTCCTTCGCGAGCGTGTTGGTGATGAGCGCGAAGAGGCGGATGTTCCTGCCGAAGGCCTCGCCGACGCCGCGGCCGGCGGCCTCGCGCACGGCGCGGTCGGCGTCGGAGAGCTTGTTGAGGGCGGCGGAGACGGTGAGCTCCTCGGCGCCGACGCGCACGCGCATCGAGGCGGTGGTCTCGTCGAACAGGCGCGTCCAGGCGGTGCGGCCGGTGACCTCCTTCTCGTGCAGCAGCTTTTCCGCCTCGTCGGAGAGCTGGTGAGGAAGGAAAACGCGCAGGTCGCGCAGCCAGGGCTGCCAGCGGGCGAGCGCCTTGTCGCGGAGCTTGGGGGCGAGCGCCGCCTCGTCGATGCGGTTGATCTCCAGCGTGAAAAAGATGAGGTGGCTGGAGATGGCGGTGACCCGTTCCGTCATCGACTGGTAGAAGCGGCCGATGGCGGGGCTGGTGGAATCGCCGGCGAAGAGGAGCTGGGCGTAGGACATCACGCGGCCGAGGATTTCCTCGATGCCCTCGTACTCGGCGATGGCCTCGGCGAGTTGCGCCGCGGAGATTGAGGCGAGCTTGCCGGCGAGGCGGGTCTCGAAATCCCTGGCCTGGCGGTCGGCGCGGTCGAGATCGGCGGCGAGCTGCGCGCTGTCGGTCCCCGGGTAGAGGTCCGCGAGATCCCAGTTCGGCAGCGAGTCGGGCGGCATTCGGGCCGCCTCTCCATCGGGCATGGTCTGTCGTCCTGCTCTTCCGTATGCCACCGGATGTAGGCTAAGGGCCGGCGGCGTCAAAGCCCCACGGCCGGGAACGAACCGGATTCGATGGGTGCGACGCGGGGAACCATGCCCTGAGGGGGGATGCGCGATGCCGGCGAATGAGGCTGGCGGGCTCGATTTCGACGCGCCCAACCTGGCGGCGCTGATGTTCTCGCGCGCGGCCCGCTGGGGCGGGCGGCCGATGCTGCGCGCCTTCGCCGAGGACGCGCCCGGCGTGCGGGGCGACAGGACGTGGCGGCGGGTCAGCTGGGCGGAATTCGCGCGGCAGGCGGCGTCGCTGGCGAGGCATCTGCGACGCGCGGGCATCGCGGCCGGGGACCGGGTTTTGATCGTCTCGGAGAACCGGACGGAAGTGCCGATCGCCGAGGTGGCGCTGATGTCGATCCGCGCCGTGCCGGTGCCAGCCTACACGACCAACACGGTGGCCGACCATGCGCACGTGTTGCGCGATTCCGGGGCGCGCGTGGCGATCGCCTCGACCGCGGCGCTGGCGGCGAAGGTGGCGCTGGCGGGACATCTCGACCTGCTGGTGGCGATCGAGGGGTTCGAGGCGCCGGGGGTGGCGACGCTGGCGTGGGACCGGCTGGTGGCGGACAGCCTGCCGCCCGACGACATCGCGGCGGAGGCGGCGATCATTCCGGCCTCGGCGCTCGCCTGCCTGATCTACACCTCGGGGACCGGCGGTGAGCCCAAGGGGGTGATGCTGCCGCACCGTTCCATTCTGGCGAATTGCCGCGGCGCGTTGCCGGTGGCGCGGCAGCTCGGGCTCGGGGAGGACGAGGTCTATCTCTCGTTCCTGCCGCTGAGCCATGCCTTCGAGCACACGGTGGGGCAGTATTTCTTCCCGGCGCTGGGGGTGGAGATCGCCTATGCGCGCGGCGTGGAGCATCTCGCGGCCGACATGCTTGCGGTGCGGCCGACGCTGATGACGATGGTGCCGCGGGTGCTGGAGGTGATCCGCGGACGCATCCTCGGCGCGGTGGCGCGGGAGCGGCCGCTGAAGCGGTTCCTGTTCGCGGCGGCGATGAACGCGGGCTATCGGGCGCTGGCTGGGCGCGCGACCCTGCTCGACCGGCTGCTCGACCCGCTGTGGGAGCGGCTGGTGCGGCGCAAGCTGCGGGCGCGGTTCGGCGGGCGGTTCCGGGCGGCGGTTTCCGGCGGAGCGCGGCTGGACCCGGAGGTGGGGCGGTTCTTCCTCTCGGTCGGCCTCAAGCTGCTTCAGGGCTATGGGCAGACGGAAGCGGGACCGGTGATCTCGGTCAATCCGCCCAACGCGACCCGCATCGAGACGGTGGGGCCGCCGCTGGATGGGGTGGAGCTGCGAATCGCCGAGGACGGCGAGATCATGGTGCGCGGCGACCTGGTGATGGACGGGTACTGGCGGCGGCCGGGCGAGACGGAGCAGGTGCTTCGCGACGGGTGGCTGGCGACCGGCGATATCGGCATGCTGGACGGCGACGGGTACCTCACCATCACCGATCGCAAGAAGGACATGATCGTGCTCTCGGGCGGCGAGAACGTCTCGCCGGCGCGCATCGAGGGCATGCTGATGAACGAACCCCCGATCGCGCAGGCGATGGTGGTGGGCGAAGGCAGTTCCGGGCTGCGCGCGCTGGTGGTGGCGGCGGAGGGCTATGACGAGACGGCGGTGGCGGCGGCCGTCGCGGACGTGAACAGGCGGCTCGCTGTCGTTGAGCGCATTCGCCGGCACATCGTGGTACCGCCGTTCACGCACGACAACGGGCTGCTCACGGTGACGCAGAAGGTGCGCCGGCACATGGTGGCGGCGGCGTATGCGGAGCAGCTCGGGGGCTAGGCCTACATCCCGAGCGCGCGGCGGTAGACGTCCAGCAGGGATTCCTGCTCCTCCACCACCGCCGGCTCCTGCTTGCGGATGCGGATGAGGGCACGCATGACCTTGACGTCGAAGCCGCGGCCCTTGGCCTCGGCGTAGATGTCGCGGATGTCGCCGCCGAGGGCCTTGCGCTCCTCCTCGAGGCGCTCGATGCGCTCGATGTAGCCGCGCAGCTCCTCGGCCGCGAAGGTGCCGCCGCCGGCAGCGCCCCTGGTTTTGCGT
>JAJYFW010000477.1 GCA_021785335.1 Pseudomonadota bacterium | reverse complement strand
GTCAGGTGGCGCTGGCCTGGTTGATCGCCCGACCCGGCCTGACCGCGCCGATCGCGAGCGCCACCAACCCGGACCAGCTGGCCGAGCTCGTGAAGGCGCCTTCGGTCGCGCTCGATGCCGCGGAGATCGCGCTGATCGATCAGGCGAGCCGATGAAGGATCAGCGGCCGAGATAGGTGTCCGCCACCCGCTGATCCCCGGCGAGCTCCGCCGCGGTGCCGGCCAGCACGATCCGCCCGTGGTCCATGACATAGGCCCGGTCGGCCGCGGACAGGCCGAGCGACAGGCTCTGCTCGGCGAGCAGGATGCTGACCCCCTGCCGGCGCAGCGCCGGGAAGGTCTGGAACACCGACAGCACGATCTTGGGCGCCAGCCCGGTGGAGGGTTCGTCGAGCAGCAGCACGCGCGGGTCGGTCATCAGCGCGCGCGCGATCGCCACCATCTGCTGTTCCCCGCCCGAGAGCGTGCCGGCGCGCTGGTCGATGCGCTCGGCGAGGACCGGGAACATCTCCAGCATCGCGGTTCGCAGTTCGGCGCGCCGCGCCGGGGCGCAGATATGCCCGCCGAGATCCAGATGATCGCCGACCGTGAGGCGCGGGAACAGTTCCCGCCCGCTCGGCACATGGCCGATCCCGGCGCGGGTGATGCGATAGGCGGGCTGGCCGGCGATCTCCTGCCCGCGCAGGCGGATGCTGCCGGCGCGTGGCGCCAGCAGCCCGGCGATGGTGCGCAGCAGCGTGGTCTTGCCGGCGCCGTTGGCACCCAGCACCACCACCACCTCGCCCTCGCCCACCTCCAGATCGACCCCCTGGAGGATGGTCAGCGGGCCGATCCCGGCCACCACCCCCTTCACGGCCAAAGCGGGGGCAGGGCTGGCGGACGCAGGGTTTTCGGGCACGGCGCTCACAGGGCTTCCCCCAGATAGGCGCGGACCACGGCCGGGTCGGCCAGCACCGCCTGCGGCGGCCCCTCGGCGATGATCTTGCCGAAATCGAGCACCACCATGCGATCGCAGAGATCGACCACCGCCGCGATCACATGCTCCACCAGCACCACGCCGGACACGCCGAACGCCGGCAGGCGGCGGACCACGTTGCGCACCACCTCGCGTTCATCCGCGGTCATGCCGGCCATCACCTCGTCGAGCAGCACCACGTCCGGATGGAGGCCGAGCACGCGGGCGAATTCCAGCTGGCGCTGATGGCCCGGGCTGAGCCGGCTTGCCGGGTCGGCCCACATGGGCGCGAGGCCGAGCGTGTCCAGCACCCAGGCGGTATGCGCCTCGGCCCGGCCGGCCTGGCGGCCATGGCGGCTGGCCAGCAGCACGTTCTCCCACACCGTGAGCGAGGGCATCAGGCGGGGGATCTGGAAGCTCCGCGCCAGCCCAAGCTGGGCGCGGCGGAAGGTCGGCACCGCGGTGATGTCCTTGCCGAGCGAGACGATCGTGCCGCTGGTCGGGGCGACGAAGCCGGTGATGGCGTTGAACAGCGTGGTCTTGCCCGCGCCGTTGGCGCCGATCACGCACAATGTCTCCCCCGCCCGCAGCGCGAGCGAGACGCCGGAGAGCGCGGTCAGCCCGGTGAACCGCACCGTGACGTCGCGCAGTTCCAGCAGCGGCACCCCGGCCGGCGGCGGGTCGTGCGGCGGCGGCGGGCTGCCCTTGGGCAGGCCGCGCGGGGCGCGCACGACCGGCCGGCGCAGCCAGCCGAAACGATTGGCGATGCCGGTGAGACCGCCCGGGAACGCGAGCACCGTCGCGACCACCACCACGCCGTACAGCGCCAGTTGCAGGTTGGGGAAGGAGACGCCGAACTGCTCCCCGGCCAGCATCAGGATCAGGGCGCCGAGGAACGGCCCCCACATCGTGCCGATGCCGCCGAACAGCACGAACACCACGACCTGGAGGTCGAGCGAGGGATTGAAGGCGCTGGTGGGATCCATGTAGCTGCGGTTCCACGCCACCAGCCCGCCGGCGATCGCGGGCAGCATCGCGCTCAGCATGAAGGCGATCACCTTGACCCGGGTCGCAGGCACGCCGAGGGCGGAGGCGGCCTCCTCGTCTTCGTTCAGGCTCATGGCGTCGAGGCCGAAGCCGGAATGGGCGAAATACGCGTTGGCCCCGAAGGCGAACAGCGCGAGCAGGACCGTCGCGTAATAGATCGGCACCGGCATCAGCCCCGATGGCACGCTGAGCCCGAGCGAGGCGCCGGCCCAGCCCCAGCCGTTGAACACGACGCTGAGGATGCGCGCGAGGCCCAACATGCCGAGCGCGAACAGGATGCCGCGCAGCCGCAGCATGATCGGGCCGAGCAGCAGCGCCGCGCCGCCCCCCACGACCCCGCTGAGCAGCACGGCGAAATACCAGGGCACAGCGGTGTGGATCACCAGCAGCGCGGTGGTGTAGGCGCCGAGGCCGTAGAACGACACCTGGCCGAACGAGAGATAGCCGGTGAAGCCGCTGATCAGGTTCCACCCATAGGCGAGCACGATCGCAGTGAGCGTGTCGGTGGCGAGTTGCAGCAGATAGCCGGTGCCGAGCAGCGGCATGGCGGCAAGCAGCGCGAGCACCACGGCGCCGGCGACAAGGCGCGGCCCGAGCGGCGTGGTGCGCGCGGCCACGGGCGTGGCGCCCTGGGGGGGGGATGTGTCCATTTGGCTAGTGCCCCGCCGCTGAAATGCCGACCCATGTCAGGGACCAGCAGGCCACTGAAAACCATGGGCTAGTGTCCCGACGCATGATGACGATATTTCCAGGTCGGGACACTAGCGGGCACGCTTGAAGCGCCCGGGGCGGGCGACCATGAGCAGGAGCAGCAGCACATACGGAAGCACGTATTCCGCGTTGCCGCCGAGATAATACCCGGCCACCGACTGCGCGACGCC
>JAJYFW010000476.1 GCA_021785335.1 Pseudomonadota bacterium | reverse complement strand
TGTCTGCGCCGGGACCGGGCCGCCCGCGCCTCGTCGTCGGCTTCGCGGCGGAGACGGAAAACCTCGACGCCAACGCCTCCGCCAAGCGCGCGCGCAAGGGCTGCGACTGGATCGTCGCCAACGACGTCTCCGGCGACGTGATGGGCGGCGAGGCCAACGAGGTGCACCTGGTGACCGGGGCGGGCATCGAGGCCTGGCCGCGCCTCGCCAAGGAAGAGGTCGCCCGCCGGCTCGCCGCGCGCATCGGCGCGCATTTCGCGGGACCCTCCGCGTGAGCGTGCGCGTCGCCGTCACGCGCCTGCCGCACGGGCGCGACCTGGCGCTGCCCGCCTACGCGACCGGCGGCGCCGCGGGGCTCGACCTGCTCGCCGCCGTCGCCGCGCCGGTGACGATCGCGCCCGGCGCGCGGGTGCTGATCCCCACCGGTCTCGCGATCGCATTGCCCGCCGGGTACGAGTTGCAGGTGCGCCCGCGCTCCGGCCTCGCGCTGCGCCACGGCATCGTGCTGGCCAACAGCCCCGGCACCATCGACGAGGATTACCGCGGCGAGATCGGCGTCATCGTGCTCAACGCCGGCACGGAGGCCTTCACCGTCACCCGCGGGCTGCGCATCGCCCAGGCGGTGCTGGCGCCGGTGACGCGGCTCGCCTGGGACGAGGTCGAGAGCCTCGACGCGACGGCGCGCGGGGCCGGCGGCTTCGGCAGCACCGGAACCTGACGCCCCCCCGCGCAAGCGGCCTGAGGTCCCCGCCGCGCAAGCAACACGGGCGCCACAGGTGACAGGCGGAGCGGCCCTGGGCTAAGGGGCGCGGCAACCGCAACCCGGCTTCCGGACCATCGCGATGTCGAGCACGCTTACACCGGCCGCGATGGCTTATCGGCGGCTGCCGAACATCTGGGATGTCGCGGCCTTCGTCGCGGTGCTGGGCATGCTCGCCGCCGTCGCCGCCGCCGCGCGCGGCACGGTGATGCCGATCGCGGCGCTGCAGGCCGGCGGCAGCATTCACCTCGACCCCGCCTACCTGCCGGGATACGCGCTGCGCACGACGATGCGCATGTTCGCGGCCCTCGTCGCCTCGCTGCTGTTCACCTTCACCTACGCCACCTGGGCGGCGAAGAGCCGGCGCGCCGCGCGCGTGCTGATCCCGATCCTCGACATCCTGCAGTCGGTGCCGATCCTCGGCTTCCTCTCCTTCACCGTCGCCTTCTTCCTCCACCTCTTTCCCGGCAACGTGCTCGGCCTGGAGCTCGCGGCGATCTTCGCGATCTTCACCAGCCAGGCCTGGAACATGGCGTTCAGCTTCTACCAGTCGCTGACCACGCTGCCGGCCGACCTGGAGGAAGCCTGCCGCGGCTTCCGCCTCACCGGCTGGCAGCGCTTCTGGCGGCTCGAGGTGCCGTTCGCGATGCCGGGCCTGGTGTGGAACACGATGCTATCGATGTCGGGCGGCTGGTTCTTCGTAGTGGCGTCCGAGGCGATCACGCTGGGCAACAAGACGTGGCAGCTGCCGGGCGTCGGCGCCTATGTCGCCAAGGCGCTGGAGGAGCGCGACATCGGGGCCGTGTTCTGGGCGATCGGCGCGATGCTGCTCGTCATCCTCGCCTACGACCAGCTGCTGTTCCGCCCGCTCGTCGCCTGGTCCGCGAAGTTCCGGGTCGAGACCACGGCGAGTGCGACGGCCGAGGACCCGTGGATGCTCGCGATGCTGCGGCGCACCGCCCTGCTGCGCCGCGGCGGCGAGGAACTCGGCCACTTCCTGGGCTTCATCACCGGCCTGCCGCTGCGCTTTCCCGGCCGGCGCCCGGCCGAGGCGCGGTCGCCGGCATCGACCCGGCTCGGCGACATCGTGTTCGGCGCCGTGGTCGCTGGCGTCGTCGCCTTCGCCCTGTGGCGCACGGTCAGCTTCGTCGCCCAGACGCTGCACTGGTCGGATCTCTTCCAGGCGGTCGTGCTCGGCTTCATCACGCTCGCGCGCGTCATCGTGCTGATCACGCTGGCCTCGCTGGTCTGGGTTCCGGTCGGCGTGTGGCTCGGCCTGCGCCCGGCCTGGGCGCGGCGCGTGCAGCCGGTGGCGCAGTTCCTCGCGGCCTTCCCGGCCAACCTGCTGTTCCCGCCCTTCGTCGTGCTGATTGTCACGTTCCACCTCAACCCGGACATCTTCCTCACGCCGCTGATGATCCTGGGCACGCAGTGGTACATCCTGTTCAACGTGGTCGCCGGCGCGGCGGCCTTTCCCGGCGACCTGCAGGAAGTCGCGAAGAACCTGCGCGTCGGCGGCCTGCTGTGGTGGCGTCGCGTGATCTTTCCGGGGATCCTGCCCTATTTCGTGACCGGCGCGCTCACCGCGTCTGGCGGCTCCTGGAACGCGGCCATCGTCGCGGAGGTCGCCTCCTGGGGCGACACGAAGCTCGCGGCGCACGGGCTCGGCGCCTATATCGCGCAGGCCACCGAGGCCGGCGACTTCCACAAGATCGTGCTCGGCGTCATCGTCATGTCCGCCTTCGTCGTCACGTTCAACCGCTTGCTCTGGCGCCCGCTCTACGACTACGCGAGCCGTCGCACGGTACTGGGTTAAGGAGCGCGTCATGGACGCCACCATCGCCGACACGCTCATCGAGGTGCACGCCTGCCGCCAGTCCTATCACAAGGAGGCGAGCGCCGACCTCCTGGTGCTCGACAACGTCGAGCTGACCTTGCGCGAGGGCGAGATCGTGGGCCTGCTCGGCCGCTCCGGCTCCGGCAAGTCCACCCTGCTGCGCATCATCGCGGGGCTGCTGCGCCCGACAGCGGGAGACGTGCGCTGGCGCGGCCGCCCGCTGACCGGGCCCGTTCCCGGCATCGCCATGGTGTTCCAGAGCTTTGCCCTGTTTCCATGGCTGACCG
>JAJYFW010000475.1 GCA_021785335.1 Pseudomonadota bacterium | reverse complement strand
GACGCTGCTCGTCGCCGGGGACGGGCCGTTGCGCCACCGGCTCGAGGTGCTCGCCACCCGCCTCGGCATCGGCGAGCGGGTGCGCTTCCTCGGCGCGCTGCCGCACGCGCGGGTGCTGGCGCTGATGCGCAAGGCGGCGGTGCTGGTGCTGCCGAGCGTGCGCACGAGCACCGGCCGCGAGGAGGGGCTCGGCATGGTGCTGCTGGAGGCGGCGGCGAGCGGCGTGCCCGCGATCGGCTCGCGGGTCGGCGGCATCCCGGAGGGCATCGCGGACGGGGAGACCGGTTTCCTCGTCCCGGAGCGCGACCCGGCGGCGCTCGCCGAACGGATTGCGGCGCTGCTCGACGACCGCAACCTGCGCGCGCGCATGGGGGCGGCGGCGCGGGTGCGCGCGGAGCTTCGTTTCGACCTCGGCCGCCAGACCGCGGCGCTGGAGGAGATGTACGATGGACTTCTCGCCGGCCGCGTCTGATCCGGCGGTGGCCGAGGACATCGCGGTCGTGGTCGCGCATCCTGACGACGAGATGCTGTGGCTGAGCGGCATGCTCGGCGCGGCCGGGCGGGTGGTGTTCTGCTATGGGGATTCGTTCTGGCGGCCGGAAATCTCGGCCGGGCGCCGCCGCGCCATGGCCTCCCTGCCGCTCGCGGGGCTGGTGGCGCTGGACATCCCGGAGAGCGGCGCGCGGTTCATGGCGGACTGGGCTGCGCCGCGCCTCACGCCGAGCGGCATCGCCATCACCGACGCGGCGGCCGGGGCGCGCTACGAGGCGAACTTCCCGGTGCTCGTGGAACGGTTGCGTCCGGCGCTCACCGGCTGCCGCGACGTCTACACGCACAACCCGTGGGGCGAGTACGGCCACACCGAGCACCTGCAGGTGCACCGCGCGGTGGCGGCGCTGCAGGCGGAACTCGGCTTCACGCTGTGGTTCTCCAACTATGTCGGGCCGCGAAGCTGGGCGCTGGCGCGCAGGCTCGCGGCGGAGAGCGGCTGGAGCGCGCGGCGCGCGATGGCGCCGGACGTGGCGCTGGCGCGCCGCCTCGCGCGGCACTACCGGCGCCACGGCGCGCGGACCTGGTCGCCGTTCCACCGCTGGCCGGCGGAGGAGGTGTTCTACGCACAGGCGGCGGGTGGCGCGCGCCGCCCCTTCGCCGGCGAGACGCTGCTGGACGTGACGCGGCTGCGCCCGTGGGTGCCGGCGCTGCTGGCGCGGCGACGGCTCGGCTGAAGCGCCGTCACTCGGCGGAGGGGCGCGCCCCGGCCTGTGGCAGCATTTCCGGCGGCATCACCCAGGAGCGGGTGCGCAGCAGGTGCAGCAGCCAGCGCGCCGACTGCCCGCGCCAGCCTGCGGAGCGGGCGGGGTCCCAGCGGACGGGGGCGGGCGGTGCCGCGGCGAGGCGGCGCTCCAGCAGGGCGGCGATGCGCGCGGCGCGCGCGGCCCAGGTAAGGGAGCGGCTGTCCGCCTCGGCCGCGTTCGCGAGGCGGGCGGCGAGCGCCGCATCCGTGGTGAGGCGCGAGAGCCCTTCCACCAGCGCATCGATCCGGTCCGGCGGGCAGAGCCAGGCGTTGCGCCCGTGCTCCAGCACCTCGCGCACCTCGGGCGTCTCGCCGGCGAGGATCGGGCGGCCGGAGGCGAGGTAGAAGAACAGCTTCAGCGGCAGCACGGTCGAGCCGAACGTCGCCAGCGGCTGCAGCGAGGGCGGGATCATCAGCACGTCGGCGCCGAAGACATAGGGCGCGAGCGCCGCCTCCGGCTGGAACGGCACGACGCGGACATTGGGCACGTCGCGCGCCATCGCCTCGATCGGGCCCTCGCCGTAGGAGCCGACCAGGATGAACAGCAGGTCGGGCAGGCGTTTCGCCGCCTCGACCATCAGGTGCAGGCCCTTCTTGTGGTTGATGCGCCCCGTGTAGACGACCGTCTTTCGTTCGGGCGGGATGCCGAGTTGCGCCTTCGCCTCCGCCGCGGGGATGGGCGCGGCGAAGCGCGCCGGCTCGAAACCGTTATGGATGCAGACCAGTTTTTCCGCCGGCACCCCGAGCGCGAGGTATTTCCGCCGCGTGTAGTCCGAGTGGCAGATGTGCACGAGGAAGCGCCGATGGCTCATCAGCCGCAGCAGCCAGGGTTGCAGCGGCGGGATCTGGTCCGGCCAGGGGCGGTAATGGTCGAAGGCGACGCGCTGGCCGGCCCTGAGCGCGTTCCACGCGACCCAGAGGTTGCGCGTGTAGACCAGGTCCGCGGCGCGGAATTCCGGCCGGCGCGCGATGGTGAGGCCGCAGGCGACATGGCGCAGCGCCGCCGGCTTCAGCGGCGCGCGGGCTCGCACCACCGGCAGGCCAGCGATCGCCGCGATCGCCGCCGGGTCCGCCGCGCGGTCGAACGGCACGTGCAGTGCCACACCCTCCACCAGCCGCGAGAGGTAGCGGGCGGTGGAGGTGAACACCTCGGCATCCGCCTCGGCGCTCGGCAGGGCGTTTTCGAAGGCGAACAGGATCCGCATGCGCACCGTCTGGACCGAAGCCGTGCCAGGGGCAAGCGGCGTTGATCGAGGTCATGGTTTCCGGGGCGCGCGGGGGCGTACTCTTATTTGGCGGAGGAGGGCCGGCGCATGCCCGTGGCCAACGCCGAGATCGCCGAGCAGCTCGACAAGATCGCCGATCTTCTCGACATCGAGGGCGCCAATCCGTTCCGTGTCCGCGCCTACCGCCGAGCGGCGCGGCTGGTCGAGGGGCTGCCGCGCGCGGTCGCGGACATGCTCGCCTCGGGCGAGGATCTCGACGACCTGCCGGGCATCGGGCGCGATCTCGCCGACAAGATCGGGGTGATCGCGAAGGGCGGGCATCTGCCGCTGCTCGACCAGCTTGCGGGCGAGGTCGCGCCCGGCATCAC
>JAJYFW010000474.1 GCA_021785335.1 Pseudomonadota bacterium | reverse complement strand
GCCAGCGGGGCCGCGACCACGCCGATGTCGTGCTCCAGCGCGTCGCTCATCGGCGCGCCGAGGCGGGCCAGGCGTTCCGCCGGCGCGATCAGCTGCGCCTCGTTCATCCGCCCGTAGTTCGCGTGCAGCAGGTACATGCCGCGCGCCAGCATCGGCACCGCGGCGGGGCGGTCGCCGCCCCCGCCACCGGGGCGCGAGGGGAACAGGATCGCCTGCGGCACGCCGCCGCCCGGCGCCTTGCGGTCTGGCGAGAAGGCGAGGCAACCGCCGCCGGCGCCGAGGCTGGCGCGCGAGGGCAGCGTCACCGCCAGCGTGTAGGCCATCGCCACCACCGCGTCCGCGGCATCGCCGCCGGCGGCCAGCGTCGAGCGCCCGATCAGCGCCGCCTGCGGCTCATCGGCCACCACCGCGCCGATGAAGCCGCCGACATAGCCCGGCTTCCCCTGCGGTGGCCCCGACCCGAACACGGAGCCGACCGTGGAGCAGCCGCTCGTTGCGAGCGCGGCCGCGCAGGCGACGGCGACGCCGCGGCGCGCTACATTCCGCCCCATGACACGAAGTTCCGATAGCGGCCCCAGGATGCGCAGGGGGATGGGCAGTTGGATGGGCAGGCGGCGCTTCTGCTGCCTCGCCTGCGCCCGCACGGCAACGCTGGGCGTCACCGCGCTGGCCGCCGCAACCGCCGTGCCGCTTTCCGCCGCCCACGCGGCGACGGGTGGCATCGAGCTGCTGCGCGACGCCGAGACCGAGACCCTGCTGCGCAATTTCGCCGACCCCCTTTTCCGTGCGGCCGGCATCGATCCAGGGCTCGTCCGCATCCTCCTCGTCCGGGACGACGCCATAAACTCGTTCGTCACAACCGGCAACCGCATGGTGCTGTTCTCCGGCATGATCCACGCCTCCACCGACGCCTCGGAGGTCGTCGGCGTCATCGCCCACGAGACCGGCCACATCTTCGAGGGCCACCTCGTGCTGCTGCCGGAGGCGCTGCGCAACGCCTATATCGAGGCGATCGCGGGCATGCTCATCGCTGCCGCCGCCGGCATCGCCAGCGGCAACGCCGGCGCGGGGGTCGGCGGCGCGCTCGCCTCCGAGCACATCGCCACGCGCAACATGCTCGCCTTCACCCGCGACATGGAGGCGCAGGCGGACGCGGCGGCGATGCACTTCCTCGACACGCTGCACTGGTCCGCGCGCGGCTTCCTCGAGCTGCTGAACAAGCTCAAGGACGAGGAATCGCTCATCAGCGCCAACCAGGACCCCTATATCCAGACCCACCCGCTGACCCAGGACCGCATCGACTACGTCGCCCACCACGTGGCGACGAGCCCGTGGTCCAACGCGAAGCTGCCCGCCGGCTTCGACTCCCGCTACGCGCTGGTGCGCGCCAAGCTCGACGCGTTCCTCACCCCGTCCTCGCTGACGCTCTCGCGCGTGAAGGCGAGCGACACCTCCGCCCCCGCCCGCTATGCCCGCGCCATCGCGCTCTACCGGCTGAGCCACACCGCGGAGGCGCTGGCGCTGCTCAAGGGGCTGGAGGCGCAGGACCCCGGCAACCCGTGGTTCCGCGAGCTGGAGGGCCAGGTGCTGTTCGACGGCGGGAACCCGCGCGCGGCGATCGGCCCGTACCAGGAGGCGCTGCGCCTCGCCCCGGGCGCGATGCTGATCCGCGGCGAACTCGCGCGCGCCATGATCGAGACCGGCGACGCCAGCCTGCTGCGCCCCGCGATCACCCAACTGCAGATCGCCGTCGCCGCCGCCCCCGACCAGGCGGAGTTCTGGCAGGCGCTGGCGGACGCCTACGGGCGCCTCGGCGAGATCGGCCGGGCGCAGCTCGCCTCCGCCGAGTCGGCGATGGTCCTGGGCGACATCCCCCGCGCCAAGGGCTTCGCCATCGCGGCCGAGAAAACCCTGCCGCCGGGGCCGGACCGGCTGCGCGCGCAGGACATATCGAACGCGACGAGGAAGGAGAACGTGGAGGGGTTCTAGGCGCCGGGCCCGGGCCGGATCGTTTCACTTGGCGGCTCGCGCGCGGGCGGCTACCGCTAGGGGGTGAACCGCATCGTCCTCGGCGACAACCTCGACCTGCTGCGCGGGCTGCCGGACGCCTCGGTGGCGCTCGTCTACATCGACCCGCCCTTCAACACCGGCATCGCCCAGGCGCGCACGCGGCTCGCCACCGTGCGCGACGAGGCGGGCGACCGCACCGGCTTCGGCGGGCACCGCTACGCGACGAAGCTGCTCGGCTCCATGCGCTTCGCCGACGCGTTCGACGACTATCTCGGCTTCCTCGAGCCGCGCCTGGCGGAGATCCGCCGGGTGCTGGCCGCCGACGGCTCGCTGTTCTTCCACATCGACCCGCGCGAGGCCCACTACTGCAAGCTGCTGCTGGACACCGTGTTCGGCCGCGCCAGCTTCATGAACGAGATCGTCTGGGCCTACGACTACGGCGCGCGGCACAAGCGCCGCTGGCCGACCAAGCACGACACCATCTTCTGGTACGCGCGCGACCCCGCGAACTACGTCTTCGACGCCGAGGCGATGGACCGCATCCCCTACATGGCGCCGGGCCTCGTCGGCCCCGAAAAAGCGGCCCGCGGCAAGACGCCCACCGACGTCTGGTGGCACACGATCGTGAGCCCGACGGGGCGGGAAAAGACCGGCTACCCGACGCAGAAGCCGCTCGGCATCCTGGAGCGCATCGTGCGCGTGCACAGCCGCGAGGGCGACCTGCTCGCGGATTTCTTCGCCGGCTCCGGCTCCTTCGGCGAGGCCGCGGCGCGCAACGGCCGGCGCTTCCTGCTCGCCGACAGCAACCCCGAGGCGGTCGGGGTCATGACCCGGCGGCTCGCCGCCTGGAGCCCGGTGGTGGAGGGAGCGCCCTAGCGCT
>JAJYFW010000473.1 GCA_021785335.1 Pseudomonadota bacterium | reverse complement strand
ACGATGCGCCGGCTACTGAACGGTCTGGGCGGGCGGGCGGAGCTTCTCACCCCGGCCGAGATGGCGCGGGCCGATGCGCTGGCCGCCGGATCAGGCGCGCCGGGGCCGAAGCTGATGGAGGCGGCCGGGCGGGCGGTGGCACGCGCGGTGCGCGCCCGCTTCCGCCCTTGCCGCACGCTGGTTCTGTGCGGGCCTGGCAACAACGGCGGGGACGGCTATGTGGCGGCGCGGCTGTTGGCACAGGCCGGCTGGCCGGTGGCCGCGGCGACGCTGGCCCCGCCGCGCGCCGGGTCGGACGCAGCAGGTGCTGCGGCGGCATGGCACGGCCCGAACCTGCCGTTTCGCGCAGCCGAGGCGGCAAGAGCAGGTCTGGTGATCGATGCGGTGTTCGGCGCCGGCCTGACGCGCGACCTGGGCGGTCTCGCGGCGGAAGTCCTGGCCGCCGCGCCTCGGCTGGTCGCGGTCGATGTGCCGAGCGGGATCGACGGGGCAACCGGCGCGATGCGCGGGTTCGCCCCGCGCGCGGCAATGACCGTGACCTTCTTCCGCCTCAAGCCGGGACATCTGCTGCTGCCGGGGCGGACCCACTGCGGAGAGATCGTCCTGGCCGATATCGGCCTGCCCGCCCGCGTGCTGCGGACGGTGCGACCGGCGTGCTTCGCGAATACCCCGGAGCTGTGGCGCCTGCCGTGCCTCGAACCCGCTGCGCACAAATACACGCGCGGCCACGTGACCGTCCTGGGTGGAGCGGCAATGACCGGGGCAGCGCGGCTGGCAACGGAGGCGGCCCGCCGGATCGGCGCCGGCATGGTGACGATCGCAGCGCCCACGGCGGCGTCCGCCACGGTCTATCGCGCCGGCGCGCCGGGCGCGATCGTCACCGAGGCGGCGCTTGCAGACCTGCTGTTGGACCCCCGCCGCGCGGTCTGGGTCTGCGGCCCCGGACTTGGCGTGGAGGCGGCGCGGACCGCGCTCCCCGAATTGCTGCGGGCCGGACGCCAAGTCGTAGCCGATGCGGATGTCTTCACCGCTTTCGCCGGCGCCCCGGAGGCTCTGAGGGGCGCGGCGGTGCTGACCCCGCACGCAGGCGAGTTCGCCCGCGCCTTCGGCCCACCTGGAGCTGACCGCATCGGCGCCGCGCGGGCGGCGGCGGCACGCACCGGTGCCGTCGTGCTGCTGAAGGGCGCGGACACCATCATCGCCTCCCCCGACGGACGCTGCGCGATGAACGCCAACGCCCCGCCCTGGCTGGCCACCGCCGGGGCGGGCGACGTCCTGGCCGGCATCATCGCCGGCCTGCTCGCTCAGGGACTGCCCGCATTTGAAGCGACTGCCGCCGCCGCCTGGTTGCACGGGCAGGCCGCCAGCGGTGCGGGCGAAGGGATGGTCGCCGAGGGTCTTTCGGAGGCATTGGCCGCAGCCGTGGCAACCGCCCGTCGAATCGCGGCCCCAGGAACCGACCCGCGGTGCGGCGCGCCGTCTATTATTCCCGCGCCAGCAGCCGATCGGTGACGAAACTCGCCAGCCGCCGGGCCCGAAATGCCCGCTTCACGGCGGCCTCGTCGTACTCGTCGTTCACCCAGTCGAGGAACGGCACGCGTCCCTCGGCCTCGCGCGCGTAGGTCTCGACGAAGGCGTCCAGAATGCCGGTCCGGGCGGCGCGGATGTGGCCGAAGCGCCAGGATAGCTGGGCCATCGCCTGCGCCGCGCTGCCGCCCGAGATCAGCACGAACAGCGCGGCGGCGAGACCGGCACGGTCCGCGCCGGACTTGCAATGCACCAGCGCCGGCGCCTGCATGGTGCGGTAGATCTCCGCCAGCCGCAGGATACGTGCGCGCTGCGGCGGTCCGCGGCTGTCCATCGCCATGTCGATGAAATCCAGGCCGAGCTGCCGCGCCGCCTCGCGCGACAGCGCGTCCGAGCCGTTGCCGGTGGGACCGCGCAGGTTGATGAGCGTGCGGATGCCGTGCCGACGCACGATCGCGCGCAGACGGCCGGGCGTGGGATGGTTGCAGCGATAGAGCCGCCCCGGATCGACCGTGCCGAGATTGCTCCAGGCCAGGCGGAACACCGCGTGATCGACGAACAGCGCGTCGACCCAGGCATTCGCCCGGCCGCGCGGAGTCGTCAGATCGCCGCGGAAAATCGTGTCCATGCGTCGCTTCAGGAAAAAGGGATCAAGCGCTATCGATCAACGAGGCGACGTCGTCGCGTCCTTCGGCGGTCAGGCCCGCCACCACGCCCGCGCGGTCTTCGGGGGGGCGGTTTTGGCTCATTTTCCACTTGCCTTCCAGCCGCACGATCGGCAGCACGAAGCCGACGATCCCTTTCAGCATGCCCTCGATATAGGGTGCCGGCGCGTCGGAGACAGCCCAGGGCGTGGCGCGGCGCGATTCATGGTGCTCGGTCAGGCGGGTCACGATGTCGCGCAGCCGGTCGCGGTCGTCGAAGAACGTGATCTCGCCGTAGGCATGCACCGCGACGTAGTTCCAGGTCGGCACCACCTGGCCGGTCCGCCGCTTGGTCTCGTAATGGCTTGGGCTGATGTAGGCGTCCGGCCCCTGGAAGATGGCCAATGCCTGCACCCCCGGCGTGGCCCCGCGCGCCTGCGGGTTCGGGCGGGCGAGGTGGCCGATCAGGCTGCCATAGGGCGCGGGATCGGGATCGAGCAGCAGCGGCACGTGGCTGGCGATCAGCCCGTCGGCCGTCAGCGTGACCAGCGTGGCGAGACCGCTGGCGCGAATCGCTTCGTGCAGGCGGTCGACACGGTCTTCGCGGAACGCGGCGGGAAGAAACATCTCGGTCTCCGGATCCTGTCTTGGCATGTCCGGCGGCGGCCGGCCGGCGGATCAGCGGGCGTTATGCGCGAGACCGAGCGCGGCATAAACCCTG
>JAJYFW010000472.1 GCA_021785335.1 Pseudomonadota bacterium | reverse complement strand
CGGGGGCCTCAGACACAGGAGACGAAAATGCCCAAGCTCAAGACCAAGAGCTCGGTCAAGAAGCGGTTCAAGATCACCGCGACCGGGAAGGTTCTCGCCGGCCCAGGAAAGAAGCGCCACGGGCTGATCAACCGCACCCAGAAGGCAAAGCGGCAGAACCGCGGCAGCCAGGTGCTGACCCACGAGGACGGGCTGACCGTCAAGCAGTGGGCCCCCTACGGGCTGCGCTGAGGAGAACGAGACATGGCACGCGTGAAGCGGGGCACGACCACCCACGCCCGTCACAAGAAGGTCCTGGACGCCTCCAAGGGGTTCCGGGGCCGTAGTTCCACCAATTACCGGATCGCGCTGGAGCGGCTCGAGAAGTCGCTGCAGTACGCGTACCGCGACCGGCGGGTGAAGAAGCGCGAGTTCCGCGGCCTGTGGATCCAGCGCATCAACGCCGCCGTGCGCGAGCACGGGCTCACCTACTCCCGATTTATCGCCGGGCTGAAGGCGGCGGGGATCGAGATCGACCGCAAGGTGCTCGCCGCCGTTGCCTATGACGATCCCGCGTCGTTCGCGGCGATCGTGGAGAAGGTGAAGGCGGCAGGCTGACCGGCCCGCGCCTTCCCACGGCTGAACCGGTGGGACTGGCGATGAGCGACGAACTGACACGACTGAAGAGCGAGACCGAGGCGGCCCTGGCGGCTGCCTCGGACCTCAAGGCATGGGACGCGGTGCGCGTCTCTGTCGTCGGGCGCAATGGCAGCCTGACGGGGCTGCTGAAGGGGTTGGGGGCGCTCGACCCTGATTCCAGGCGCGAGCGCGGGGCTGCGCTGAACCGGCTGCGCGACGAGCTGACGCAGGCGATCGAGGCGCGGCGCGCGGCGCTGGAGGCAGCGGAGTTGGACGCGCGGCTGGCGGCCGAGCGGATCGACCCGAGCCTGCCGCCCCTGCCCTCGCCTTCCGGGCTGATCCATCCGATCTCGCTTGCGGCGGAGGAGATCGCGGCGCTGTTCGGGGCGATGGGGTTCCGCATCGCCGAGGGGCCGGACATCGAGGACGACTGGCGGAATTTCGGGGCGCTGAACATTCCCGCGCATCATTCCGCGCGCGAGGACATGGACACGTTCTACCTCGCGGGTGGTGCCGACGGCCGCAGGCCGGTGCTGCGGACGCATACCTCGCCGGTGCAGGTGCGCACGATGCTTTCCGCGCCGCCGCCGATCCGGGTGATCGTGCCGGGGCGGACCTATCGCGCGGACCATGACGCGACGCATTCGCCGATGTTCCACCAGTGCGAGGGACTGGCGATCGATCGCGGCCTGACGCTGGGGCATCTCAAGGGCTGCCTGATCGACTTCCTGCGCGCGTATTTCGGGATCGGCGATCTGCCGGTGCGGTTCCGCTCCTCCTACTTCCCGTTCACCGAGCCCTCCATGGAGGTGGATATCGGGTGGAACCGGAAGACGGGCGAACTCGGGCGCGGGGGCGACTGGCTGGAGATCCTGGGCAGCGGCATGGTGCACCCGAAGGTGCTGGCCAATTGCGGGATCGACCCGCGCGAGTGGCAGGGGTTCGCGTTCGGCATGGGGATCGAGCGCGTGGCGATGCTGAAGAACGGCATTCCCGACCTGCGGCCGTTCTACGAGAGCGACCTGCGCTGGCTGCGCCACTACGGGACGAGCGCCTTGCTGCCAACGATGCTGCATGAGGTGGGGGCATGAAGTTCACGCTCTCCTGGCTGCGCCAGCACCTCGATACCGCGGCGAGCCTTGGCGACATCACCGACACGCTGACCAGGATCGGGCTCGAGCTCGAGGGGGTCGACAACCCCGCCGAGAAGCTGGGCGGGTTTCGCATCGCGCGGGTGGTCGAGGCGGTGCAGCACCCCAATGCCGACCGGCTGCGGGCGTGCAAGGTGGATACCGGCGAGGGCGTCGTCTCCGTGGTCTGCGGCGCGCCGAATGCACGCACGGGGATGAAGGCGGTGTTCGCCACGCCGGGCAGCTTTATCCCGGGGACGGGAGTTACGTTGCAGGTGGGCAACATCCGCGGTGTCGAGAGCGCGGGGATGCTGCTCTCCATGCGCGAGATGGGGCTTGGCGAGGACCATACGGGGATCGTCGACCTGCCGGCGGATGCGCCGGTGGGCGTGCCGTATATCGAGTGGGCGGGGATCGACGACCCGGTGATCGAGATCGCGGTGACGCCCAATCGCGGCGACGCGCTTTCGGTGCGCGGGATCGCGCGCGACCTGGCGGCGGCGGGGGTCGGGAAGCTCAGGCCGTTCTCCCCTGCCCCGGTGCCGGTGACGTACAGCTCGCCGTTGCAATGGCGGATCGAATTCCCGGAGTATTGCCCTTGGGTCCTGGGGCGGGCGGTACGCGGGGTGAGGAACGGGCCAAGCCCGGACTGGCTGGTGCGGCGGCTGACCTCGATCGGGCTGCGGCCGATCAACGCGCTGGTGGACGTGACGAACTTTTTCACGTTCGACCTCGGGCGGCCGCTGCACGTGTTCGACGCGCGCAAGGTGCGCGGGGGCGTGCTGACGTTCCGGCGTGGCAACGGCGAGACGCTGCCGGGGCTGCACGGGAAGGACGTTACGCTGACCGAGGAGGATTGCGCCATTGCCGACGAGGCGGGCGCACAGTCGCTGGCGGGCGTGGTCGGCGGCGAGCCGACGGGATGCGACGAGATGACGACGGAGGTTTTCGTCGAGTGCGCGCTGTTCGACCCGGTGCAGGTGGCACTTTCCGGGCGGCGGCACGGCGTTTCCTCCGACGCGCGGCAGCGTTTCGAGCGCGGGATCGATCCGGCGCTGATGCCGGCGGCGCTGGAAGCGGCGACGCGGATGATTATCGAGCTGTGCGGCGGCGAGGCGAGCGAGACTGTCGCGGCCGGGGCGGAGCCGG
>JAJYFW010000471.1 GCA_021785335.1 Pseudomonadota bacterium | reverse complement strand
GTGGGAGCGATCGCGGACATGGTGCGCCGGGGCTGGGTGCGGCATGTCGGGCTTTCCGAGGTCGGTTCGCAGACGTTACGGCGGGCCGCTTCGGTGCACCCGGTCGTCGACCTGCAGATCGAGTATTCGCTGCTGTCGCGCGGCATCGAGGACGGGGTGCTGGCGACATGCCGGGAGCTGGGGATCGGGATCACCGCGTATGGCGTGCTGTCGCGCGGCCTGCTGGGCGGGAACTGGCGCGCGGACGCGGCGGCCGCGGGAGACTGGCGCGCGCACGGGCCGCGGTTCCAGGCCGGGAATGTCGAGGCGAATCTCGTGCTGGTGGAGGCGCTGCGCGGCATCGCCGCCTCGCGCGGGGTGAGCGTGCCGAGGCTGGCGATCGCCTGGGTGCTGGCGCGGGGCCAGGACATCGTGCCGGTGCTGGGGGCGCGGCGGCGCGGGCAGCTGGCGGAGACGCTGGCGGCGCTGGACGTGACGCTGGACGCGGCGGACATGGCGGCCATCGAGCGCGCGGTGCCGAAGGGGGCCGCGGCGGGCGAGCGCTACGCCGCCGCGCAGATGGCGAGCCTCGACAGCGAGCGCGGTTGAGGGAAGGCACGGTCGGGCGGGCATGGATTACGCTTCTGTTCTCATCGCGGCGCTGATCTGGGGCGGGAACGCCATCGTCACGAAGGCGTCGGCGAGCGTGATTTCGCCGGCGGCAATGGCGTTCTGGCGCTGGGTGCTGGCGATTGTGCTGCTGACGCCGTTCGTGGCGCGGGGCGTGTATGCGAACCGGCATGCGATCCGCCGGCAGGCCGGGCGGCTGGCGGTGCTCGGGCTGCTGGGTTTCGCGGCGTTTCCCGGGCTGATGTACATGTCCGCGCAATTCACCTCGGCGATTCATATCGGGCTGATCCAGGCGGTGATGCCGCTGATCGTGCTGGGGATTTCGATCGCGCTGCTGGGGCATCGGCTGACGGCGGGGGCGGTGGCCGGCGGCCTGATCTCGCTCGCGGGTGTCGCCGTGGTGGTGTCGCGCGGGCAACTGGCGATGCTGGCCTCGGGCGGGGTGAATGCCGGCGACCTGCTGATGCTCGCGGCCTCGGCCTGCTATGCCGTCTATATCGTTCTGCTCAAGCACTGGCATCCAGGGATACCGCTGGTGCAGTCGCTCTATGTCCAGGCCTGGGCCGCGGCGCTGATGCTGCTGCCGTTCGACCTGCTGTATGGCGGGCGCGGACCGGGCCTCGCGAGCCTGCCGCTGATCGCCTACGCGGCCGCAGGGGCCTCGATCGCCGCACCGCTCGCGTGGATGCACGGGATCGGGCGCGTCGGGCCGGCGCGGGCCTCGCTGTTCATCAACCTCGTACCCGTGATCACCGCGGTGCTGGCGGTCGTCCTGCTATCGGAACGGCTTGATCCGTCCGTGGTGATTGGCGGGGCGATGACCATCGGCGGCGTGATGGTCGCGGAGCTGTGGCGCCCGCGGGTGGCGGGCGAGGCGAAGGCGCGCCAGGCGGCCCAGAAACGGGCCGCGTAAATCGGGCGGCGTAGAATCAGTTTGCGTAGGAGGGGTCGAGCCGGTCGAGCTGGCGCAGCAGGGCGGGCCATTCCATGACGCCGTAGGGGCGGCGGGTGCCGGGCTGGTACTGGTTCCAGGTCGCCTGCACCACAGCGTCCGGCACCGCGTTGAGGCGGGTGTTGCAGGCCATCGCGGCAAGCTGGGTCTTGCAGGAAAGTTCCAGCCGGTGCATGGCGTTGAACGCCTCGCCGATCGTGTCGCCCACGGTGAGCAGGCCGTGGTTGCGCAGGATCATCGCGTTGTTGGCGCCGAGGTCGGCGACGAGGCTCGCCTGTTCCTCGACGTTGAGCGCCACGCCCTGGAACTCGTGGTAGGAGATGCGGGCGAAGCGCATCGAGGTCTGCGTCAGCGGCAAGAGGCCGCAGGCGAGCGAGGAGACCGCCATGCCGGGCCAGGTGTGGGTGTGGATGACGCAGTCGGTTTTCGGGCTCGCGCGGTGGATGGCGGAGTGGATGACGAAGCCGGCGCGGTTCACGCCGAAGTCGAAATCGCCGTAGGACGGCTTGTCGAGGATGTTGCCGTCATGGTCGATCTTGACCAGCGAGGAGGCGGTGATTTCCTCGTAGAGCATGCCGTAGGGGTTGATGAGGAAGGCATCGGGCTCGCCGGGGACGCGCAGGGAGACGTGGTTCGCGCCCATGTCCGACATCCCGTAGAGCGCCATCAGCCGGTAGCAGGCGGCGAGGTCGACGCGGGCCTTCCATTCCGCCGGCGAGACGCGCGGGCGCATGTCCTCGACGAGCAGGTGCTTTTCGTTGCTTTCAAGCATCGTTTCCTCCCTGTGGCGGGGTTGATCCCCGCGCGGGGCTACGGGGCGAGTTCGCCGAGCAGGCGGATGTGGCTGCGCGCGCCCTTGTGGAAGCAGCGCAGGTCGAACTTCTCGTTGGGCGAGTGGACCTGGTCGTCGTCGAGCCCGAAGCCCATGAGCACGGAGTCGAGGCCGAGTTCCTTCCTGAAGGTCTCGACCACGGGGATCGAGCCGCCGGAGCCGATCAAGAGCGCCGGCCTGCCGTATTCCGCCGCGAGAGCCTTTTCGGCGGCCGCGAGGAAGCGGGAGTCGGTGGGGATTTCGAGCCCCTCGCCGAGGCCGAAGACGGTGAAGTCCAGCTTCGCGTCCGCGGGGACGTTGGCCTTCATGAACGCCTTGAAGTTCTCGACGACCCTGGTCGGGTCCTGGCCGGGGACGAGGCGGAAGGAGATCTTCGCGAAGGCCTCGGACGGGATCACGGTCTTGCTGCCGGGGCCCATGTAGCCGCCCCAGATGCCGTTGATGTCGCAGGTCGGCCGCGCCCAGAGGCGTTCGAGGGGCGTGCGGTCCTGTTCGCCGATGGGGAC
>JAJYFW010000470.1 GCA_021785335.1 Pseudomonadota bacterium | reverse complement strand
GGCGGACTCGTTGTTCACGATGCTGTTGGTCGCGGTGTCCCACAGCACCGGCACGGTGACGCGGCCGGTGTAGCGGGGATCGGCAAGCCCATAGAGCTGGTGCAGCGCCGTGATGTCGGGGACCGGCGGGGGCACCACGCCGGGACCGGGCGCGAAGTTCCAGCCCTGGTCCGCCATCAGCCAATGGGTGACCGAAACGCCGACGAGCCCCTCCAGCCCCTTCAGCGTGCGCATGATCAGCGTGCGGTGCGCCCAGGGGCAGGCGAGGGAGACGATGAGGTGATAGCGCCCCGGCTCCGGAGGGTACGCGGTCGCCGGCGCGACGGTGCCACGGAAGCTCGTGGGCTGGCGGATAAAGGCGCCCGCCTGGCTCGGCAGGCCGCGCGCCGTGGCGTCCCAGACGCCGTCCACCATCACTCCCATGGGGCTGCTCCCGTGCCGTTGCGGGTTGGAGCGGGTGAAGGGAATCGAACCCTCGTATGCAGCTTGGGAAGCTGCCGTTCTACCATTGAACTACACCCGCGCCCCGGTTGTGGGCCTGCGGCCCGGTTATAGGGGAAGCGGCGCGGGACGTGCAATCCGGGCCCCGCGGGGTGGGGTTGACCGTCCGTGGCGGTGGGGGTTAGGTGCCGCCGCCGGACGGTTCCGGCCCTCGTGATTTGTCCGGCCGGATTGCGGCGAGGTGAAAGAAGCGCGCTAAAGAGGCTGACGCGGCACGTACGTGCGTGCCGCGTCGAATCGAGGCCGGGCCAGCGTGAAAGGCCCGACATCGTGACCGACCCCCAGCAGCCCAACGCCTACCGCGCCGCCACCAGGCTCGTGCATGGCGGCACCGCGCGCAGCAATTTCGACGAGACGGCGGAGGCGCTGTTCCTCACCTCCGGCTTCGTCTACGCGAGTGCCGAGCAGGCGGAGGCGACCTTCGCCGGCACCCAGCGGCACTACCAGTATTCCCGCTTCGGCAACCCGACCGTCGCGATGCTGGAGGACCGCCTCGCGCAGATCGAAGGGGCGGAGGCGTGCCGCGTGACCGCGACCGGCATGGCCGCGGTGCATGCCGCGATCCTCTCGCACGTGAAGGCGGGTGACCGCGTGGTGGCCTCGCGCGCGTTGTTCGGTTCCTGCCACTGGATCGTTTCCACGCTGCTCCCGCGCTACGGGGTCGCGACCGAGTTCGTGGACGGCGCCGACCTCGCGGCCTGGCGCGCGGCGCTGTCGCGGCCGGCCAGCCTCGTGCTGCTGGAGAGCCCCTCGAACCCGATGCTCGAGATCGTCGATCTGCGCGCGGTGAGCAGCCTCGCGCACGCCGCGGGCGCCATCGTCGTGGTGGACAACGTGTTCGCCACCCCGTTGCTGCAGAAGCCGATCGAGCTCGGCGCGGATGTCGTGGTCTATTCGCTCACCAAGCACAGCGACGGGCAGGGCCGGGTACTCGGCGGCGCCGTGCTTGGCCGCGAGAAATGGATCAACGACGTGTTGCAGCCCTATATCCGCAACACCGGCCCCTCGCTGTCGCCGTTCAACGCCTGGGTGCTGTTGAAGGGGCTGGAGACGCTCGCCCTGCGTGTCGAGGCGGCGCAGCGCAGCGCCGACAGCCTAGCCACCTGGCTCGCGCGTCAGCCCGCGGTCGCGCGCGTCTGGTACCCGACGCTGCCGGATTTCCCGCAGCGGGCGCTGGCGGCGGCGCAGATGCGGGGAGGCGGCACGCTGGTGACGTTCGATCTCCACGGCGGTAAGCAAGCCGCCTTCGCGCTGATGAACGCGCTGCGTTTGATCCTCGTCTCCAACAATCTCGGCGACTCCAAATCGATGGTGACGCACCCGGCGACGACGACGCACATGCGTATCGGCGAGGCGGAGCGTGCCAGGCTCGGCATCGCCGATGGCGTGATCCGCTTTTCCGTGGGACTCGAGGATGTCGAGGATCTGCGCGAGGACCTCGCGGCCGCGCTTGCCGCGATAGGGAGGCGGGCGGCGGCCTGAGCCGCCGCCCGATGCCGGATCAGAGGAAGGTGAAGTTCTGGGCGGTGAGCTGTGTGCTCAAGCCCGTGAACGTTATCTTCGTGTTGTCGGTCAGCGTGACGGTGGTGGACCCGCCGGAGAGCGCCGTCTGGTTCTTGACCGCATAGGCGACCTCGCCAGGGGCATAGGCGTACACCGCGATCTTGTCGGTGCTGTTGAAGCCCGTGATGGTGTCCGAACCGCCGCCGGCCTTGCCCGCGTTGATGAACAGGAACTCGTTGTGCGAGCCGCTCGCGTTCATGGTCGCGGTGCCGAGGCCGCCGATGAAGACGTTGTAGTTCCCGCTTGCGCCAAGCGAATCGGCGCCAGCGCCGGCGCGCAGCCTGTCGAAGCCCGTCGCGGCGCCCTGCAGCGTCTCGGCGCCGGCGCCCGCGATGAGGATCTGGTGGGCGCCACCCGCGGTCAGCCTGTCGCCGCTGCCGCCGCCGAAAAGCGTCGTCGGGCCCGTGCCGGCGGTAAGGAGGTTGTTGCCGCCCGTTCCGCCGTGGATGATCGCGATCCCGGAGCCGCCGGTGAAGGTGTCGCTGCCGGTGCCGGCCAGCATCACCACGATGGCATTCCCGGACGCGGTGACGTCGAAGTTCCCGCTGCCGGCCACAATCCGGTCATGCCCACCCGCCAGGGCCGAGACGGTCGCACTGCCCGAGCCGCCCTGAATGATGTCGAAGCCAGTGGTCAGGATCTGGTCGCTGCCGCCGCCGAGCTGAATGTTGTTGGTTCCGCCGCCCGCCGCGATCGAATCATTACCCGCGCCGGCTGCCACGACCGTATCGTTGCCGTTGCCGGTCGCAACACCCCACTTGCCGGCACCGCTCGCCGGCAGCATGATATCGCTGCCCTACTAATCAGTCTGGCCGTAAATCTGCACGGAGCCGCCC
>JAJYFW010000469.1 GCA_021785335.1 Pseudomonadota bacterium | reverse complement strand
GAGGCCCGGCCACTGGCCCGACCAGTTGGCGACGGTGAGGATGGGGCCGCGATGGGCGATGAGGCCGGCGAGGACGTGGTGGGAGTATTGCCAGACCGCTTCCGCGACGATGAGGGGGGCCGAGCGGTCGATGGCGGCGAACACCTCCATGCCCTGGCGCTGGGAGGCGATGAAGCCGTGGCCGCCGGCGGGATCGACCGGGTGGGCGCGCTCGACGCGCGTGCCGAGGCGGGCGAGGGCGGCGCCGAGCTTTGCTTCCATCTCGGCCTGGGCGGGCCAGCACATGCGGTTGGCGCTTTCGCGCAGGTCGCCGCTGGCGACGAGCAGGATTTTTTCGGGTGCGGCCACGGCGTTTCTCCCCCCAAGGAGCGTCGGGCGCGGAGAGTATCGTCGCACACTGACATGTCAATGTGCGGTTATCATTCCGGTTGGGGTTGCTACGGCGCGTGGCGGGCGTAGTGCAGGACGAAGCGGGCGCCGATCTCCGTAAGCTGCTCGACGAGCGCGGCGCCGGTCTTTTCCGAGCACAGGCGGGGGTCGCCGCGGACGGCGTTGGGGGCGACGGCGTCGTATTCGACGGGGACGGCGACGTTGACGCCCTCGAAGCGCGCCTGGCCGAAGGTCGCGGCCTGCATGCCCATGATGTCGCGCAACGGCGATGGCTCCGGGACCAGGTCGCGGCGCATGAGGTGCGGGAAGAGGTGCATGGCCACACTGGTGAGCGGGTCGGCGCCGTGGCCCGCGGCCTTGGCTGCCGCCTCCGCGCCGAGGATTGCGGGGAGCAGCGCGTAGCCCATCTGCCAGAGATAGAGGCTCGGGATCAGGGCGCCCGTCTCGCGCAGCACCGCCTGGGTGGTGTCGTGGATCGCCTGGACGTTGCCGCCATGGCCGTTGATGACGATGAGGCGGGTGAGCTTGTGGCGCACCAGGGAGGCGAGCATGTCGGCGAGGACGGCGCGCAGGGTCGCCTGCTGCAGCGCGATGCCGCCCGGCATGGGGCCGAAATAGTCGGCGCCGCCGAAGGGCAGGACGGGGGCGACGAGCGTGTCCACGCCGCGCGCCGAGGCGCGGCGGGCGATGCGTTCGGCGATGGCGTCGGCCGAGAGGTAGTCGCCCATCGGGGCGTGCGGGCCCTGGTCCTCGTGGCTGCCCATCGGCAGCAGGATGACGGGGCGGCGGGCGTAGAGCTCGCGGGCCTCGCCGGCGGTGAGTTCCGCCATGCGGATCTTGGGTTCGATGGTGGCGCTCATGGGATGTTCGGTCATTCCCCCTGGTCGCTGATGGACGCGAGCGTATCCGCCGCCTATCGTCGGCTCAAGCCGCGCGGCGTCGAGCGCGGAAACGCTGGCGTAACGAGGTTGCCTGCTTATGGGCCGTCGCTGATGGATTGCCGCTGATGGAACGGTTGTCGCTGGTCGGGGCGTATCGCGAGTTGATCGCGCGCGGGCTGTCGCAGGGGACGTCGGGCAATGTCAGCGTGCGGCAGCGCGACGCGATGCTGATCACGCCCTCGGCGCTGCCGGCCGCAAGGATGCGGGCCGCGGATATCGTGGAGATGGATCTCGCGGGCGAGGGCGAGTGGCACGGGCGGGCGAAGCCCTCGAGCGAATGGCGGATGCATCGCGACATCTATCGCGCGCGGCCGGAGGTGGGTGCGGTGGTGCACGCGCATCCGCCCTATGCGACGGCGCTGGCGATGGCGCGGCGGCCGATCCCCGCGGCGCACTACATGGTGGCGGCGTTCGGCGGTGCCGAGGTGCCCTGCGCGCCCTATGCGATGTTCGGGACGGCGGCGCTTTCGGCTGTCGCGGTGGAGGCGCTGGCGGGGCGGACGGCATGCCTGCTGGCGAACCACGGTTGCCTGGCGCTGGGCCGCGACCTCGCGGAGGCGATGGCGTGCGCGGTCGAGCTCGAGACGTTGGCACAACATTATTTGCTGAGCCTGGCGGTGGGGCCGGTGCTGCTGTCCAGGCGCGAGATTTCCGACGCGCTGGCGGGGTTCGCGGCCTATCGCGGGGGCGCGAAGCCGGCGAAGGCGAAGCGCGCGCGGCGGGCGTAGACGCAGCTGCGGCGCGCGCGACGCGACCCTGATTTTTCAGCTTTTTTGTGGTTTCGTGCGCAGATGGGCCTCGACCATGGTGCGCAGTTCCTCGGCCATGGCCTGGGTGCGCGGGTCGATGGATTCCGCGGCGTCGAGCACAACGTCGACGATGCCGAGCAGGGTGGCGAAGACCGCGCGTTCCGCGCCACGCCCGACCGCCTGCGCGGCGGTGGCGAGGGTTCCCGCGTGCTCTTCCTTGCCCTGGGCTCGCAGGCGCTGGGCGAGGGCCTCGGCCTGCTTCTCGATGTCCTTGTCCACGGTGAAATCCTGCCCTTCGCTCGGTTGCCCGCCTTGATCCCGGTCAAGGCGGGGCCTGTGTTGGAGGGGCAGGCTCGCGCGGTCAAGGGCGGGGTGCCATGCCGCTTGTGGATGACCGGCCGGTCGGTCATTATCCGGCCATGAGCGGGGTTCTATGAGCGCGGTGTCATGAGTGACGGGAGGCGCGAGCGGCGCAAGGCGGCGCGGCCGGGCGAGATCGCCGCCGCGGGCTTGGCGCTGTTCACCGAGAAGGGGTTCGCCGCGACGCGGATGCAGGACGTGGCGGCGCGGGCGGGGATCGCGAAGGGCACGCTCTACCTCTACTTCCCGACCAAGGAGGAACTGTTCTTCGCCGTGGTGCGCGAGGCGCTGCTGCCGCGCATCTCGGCCGTGGAGGCGTGGGTTGCGATGCAGGGCGGGCCGGCGCCCGAGGTCCTGCGGGGGCTGCTCGCGCAGGCGGGCACGATGGGGCGCGGGGGCGTGGCGGCGATTCCGCGCCTGGTGCTGTCCGAGGCCGGGCGCAACAAGGCGATCGCGCGGTT
>JAJYFW010000468.1 GCA_021785335.1 Pseudomonadota bacterium | reverse complement strand
CTCCCGCGCGGCGAAGGCGGCGGACAGCGCGGCCATCGCCGCCTCGGTCTTCGCCGCGACCATCACGCCGGAGGTATCCTTGTCGAGCCGGTGCACGATGCCCGGCCGATGCTCCCCGCCCACCGTGAGGCCCGGCCCGCAATGGCCGATCAGCGCGTTGACCAGGGTGCCGTCCTCGTTGCCGGGCGCCGGATGCACGACAAGGCCGGCCGGCTTGTCGAGCACGATGAGGTCGGAATCCTCGTACAGGATCGCCAGCGGGATCGCCTCGCCCTGCGGCCAGGCCGGGCGCGGCGGCGGGATCGACAGCGTATAGGCGGCGCCGGCGCGCACCGGCTCGGACGGATCGGCCAGCTTCGCGCCGTCGCACCGGACCTGGCCCTCCAGCAGCAGCGCCTTGACCCGGCTGCGGGAGACGCCGGCCAGCCGCTCGGCCAGGAACCGGTCCACGCGGGTGCCGCCGTCCGCCGCCGCCGCGATCAGGCGGTGGGCGCCGGATGGCGGCGTTGCGGGGGGCGCCTTGTCGGACATGGGGCAAAGCGGATACCCCGATCCGCCGCGCCGCGCGAGGCCGGGATGGCGGCGGCGGACCACGGGAAGGTGAAGGATGGGCGGCATGCGGGTTCTGCTGACGGCGACGATCGCGATGGGCGTGCTCATCCTGCTCGGCACCACGGTGCTGGTGGTGACGATCGTCCGGCGCGGGGCGGCGCCCGCCGCGCCGCCGCCACCCTATGCGCGCCTGCTGCGCGAGCCGGCGGGCACCGCCATCGCCGGCATCGCCGCGGCCGGCAACCGGCTGGCGGTCGCGCTGCACGGCGGCGGGCCGGACCGGGTGGTGCTGATCGACCCGCGCACCGGCGCCACCGCCGGGCGGCTCACGCTCAGCCCCTGATCCGGCGGGGGACGGCCTACGCCGCCCGCCGCAGCGGCGCCTCCGCCGCCATCGCCACCGGCTCGGGCCGGATCGCGAAATGGGCGACATAGCGGGCGTATTTTGCCCGCTCGGCGGCGAGGTCTAGTCCGTGCTCGGCGAAGCGATAGGCGCCGTGGTGATACCCGCCGTTCGGTCGCGCCGCGACCAGGCCCAGCATCGCCGCCTCCGCCGGCGCGCCCAGCGCCAGGCCGAAGTGGTCATAGACCCGCTGCACCGCCGCCAGCGGATCGGCCACCAGGTCGAGGTGATGCACGTGGCAGATCGGTTCGGCGAACGGCTCGGCGTCGGCGGCGGCGATCATCCGCTCCGTGCCCGCATGCCAGCGCGCGCTCTCGCCGCGGCCGATCTCCATCGGGTCGATGCGGCGGGTGAACGGGCGGCGCAGCACCTCGGTGAGTTTTGCCACCGACAGCAGCACCTTGATCGGGTCGCGGTGGACGAACACGATCCGCGCATCGGGGAAGGCGGCGCGCAGCTCGGCCAGCGCGAAAACGTGATCGGGGCATTTCAGCACCCAGCGCCCCGGCGCCCACGGACCGGACGCAAACGGCCCCGTCCCGCCGCTTTCGGCCCGCCGCTGGTGTTGCAGGTGCTGGAGGAAGCGCCGCTCGAACCGGTAGCCTTCCATCTGCCCGTCGGCATCGAGCCAGGCGCGGTAGGACGGCATGCGGTAGGTGGTGTCGAAGCGCAGGCTGCGGAACACATGCGCGGTGATTTCCGAGCATTCCTGCGGCGAGGTTGCCTCCAAAGGATGCAGGCCGCGGAACTCGGGCGCCAGCCGCTCGAACGCGCGCAGCTGGCCGGCGACGCGGGCGATCCGCTCGTCGCGGCCGGGCGGCGGCGTGGGGTGGATGGTCTGCCAGACCGTGGGCGCGTGGTTGTCCGGGTCCTCCAGCAGCAGCCGGTGCAGGAAGGTGGTGCCGCTGCGCGGCAGGCCGGTGATGAAGATCGGCCGCTCGATCGCCTCCTCCAGCACCGCCGGTGCGCGCGTTTCCTCCGCCCGCAGGCGTAACAGGTTGGTGAGGAAGCGCAGCACGTCCCATCGGGTGGCGAGCCGGCCGACCAGGCTCGGGTCCGATTCGGTGGCGCAGGCGGTGAGGAAACGCTCCAGCGCGTCGCGGAAGGCGACGTCGCCGAAATCGGTGCAGCCGGTGCGGCGCTGGGCCAGATCGATCAGCGCCTCCGCCGACAGCGGTCGCTGCAAAATCCCGAGGCCGCCGGTGATCAGGTCGGCGAGGTTCAGCATGGAACGCAGGGGCAACGTGGGCCTCCGTTCACGACGGGTGCCGTTGCGGCACCCAGGTTGGGCGCACGAGCGGCGCCTCTGTGGCGGGGAAGCTCGCCCACGCCGATGGGGATATAGGCAGGTCCGCGGCGCGGAAAAACAGGGCGCATGCCGCACGGCAGCACTGCGCCGCCGGCAGGCGTGAACGCCCCCCGCTCTCAGCCCGGGAATCGATCGCGCGGCACCGGCCGGGTCCGGGGCGCGCCAGGGGGCGCCGCGGACTCGCTCCGGCCGGCGGAGTGCCTATATTGCAAGAGAACTTCTGGGATCGTTCGATGCCTGTCCGGTTTTTCCTGCGTCCCCCCGCCGGGCGGCGAGTGCGACGAAGCCGGCACCGGCGACCGCACCGGATTGCACCGGCTCGACGACGGGCTCCTCACTCGGCGCCTGAAACAGGGTCGAGCGAGCCTCGACAAGCCGGAAGCCAGCCGTGGCAAGCATCCGGCGGTGCTCGGCCAGGGTCTGGAAGCGAGCATGGCGGTAGAAGGGGTGGCCGGAACGCCCCTTCTCTTCATACGAACGGCCCCAGGCGCTGTCGAGTGGGACGAGGCCGATCACGAGACGACCGCCGGGCCGAAGGACGCGGCCCACTTCGGCGAGCACGCCTGCAGGGTTCTCGACGAAGCAGAGCGTGACGATGAGGGCGACCGCGCCGAAGGTGTTGTCGCGAAACGGGAGCTG
>JAJYFW010000467.1 GCA_021785335.1 Pseudomonadota bacterium | reverse complement strand
CTCGAGTTCACCGGGCAGCGTGCGCAGGAAACCGGTGAGGATGAACACCGCCGAGGGCAGGCCCATCGCGACGTAGATCAGGATCAGGCCGAGCCGCGTGTTCAACAGGCGCAGCGTGTCGAGCTGGATGAAGAGCGGAATGATCGCGAGCTTGAGCGGCAGCATCAGCCCGGCGACGAAGAACAGATAGACGAGGCCGGCGCCGCGGAAGACGTAGCGGGCGAGCGCGTAGGCGGCCATGGTGCCGAAGACGAGGATCGCGGCGATCGAGCCTGTCGTTACGATAACGGAATTGGCGAGGTAGAGCGGGAAGTTCGTGTCCCGCCAGACCTTCACCACGTTGGCGAACATGGCGCCGGTTGGCAGACCCAGGGGGGAAGCGAAGATTTCCGCGTTGGTGCGCGTCGCCGAGAGCAGCATCACCAGCAGGGGGAAGATCATGACGACGGCGTTGGCGCCGAGCATGAGCTGCCAGGCAAGGCGGTTCTTTTCCGTCACAGCTCGATCTCACGCGCGCGCAGGATGCGCAGCGCCACCGCGGAAACGGCAGCGACGACAATGAACATCAGCACGGCGAGCGCGCTGCCGTGGCCGAAATCCTCGAGCCCGGAGCTCACGCCACCGAAGGCGGTGCGGTAGAAAAGAAGGCCGAGCACGTCGGTGGCCCCGCCCGGCGACCCGTCGAGCCCTGTCATCACGTACGGCAATTCGAACCAGTTGAAGCTGCCGATGAAGGTGAGGATGACGACGATGGTCGTCGCCGGTGCCACGAGCGGCCAGATGATGCGCGCCATGAGCACGCGGTCCGTGGCGCCGTCGATGCGTGCAGCCTCCAGCGTCTCCCTCGGGATGCGCTGCATGGCGGCGAGGAAGATCAGCGCCGGGAAACCCATCCAGTGCCAGGCATTCGTCGCGATGATGGAGCCGAGCGCGGTGCCCGTGTCGCCGAGCCAGGGCGGACCCTGGACGCCGAGCATCGCCAGCAGTTCGTTGACCGCGCCAAAGATCGGGTTGAGCAGTTCCTTCCAGAGGATGCCGACGACGATCGCCGAGAGCACCACGGGCAGGAACACGATCACCTGATGCACGCGATGGCCAGGCAGCGCCTTCAGGAGCGCGAAGGCGATGAGATAGGCGAGCCCGTTCTGCACCAGCATCAGGCTCGCAAACACAACGACGTTGTGCCACAGCGCGCGCCACGTGGCCGCCGCGTAAGGGGCGACGAAAAGCACGTCGCGCAGATTGGCGAGGCCGACCCATCCGGTGGGGCGCGGCCCCTGGAAGCTGCGGAACGCGTCGGCGAAGGCGCCGAGCACCGGCACGACGACGAACAGCGTCATCACCGCCGCCCCGGGGGCAAGCAGGAGCAGGATCCACAGCCCCCGCCGCACCCGGTGACGGCGCGACTTAGCCGGTGTCACTTACCCTGGAAGGGCTTGTAGTACTTGGCGATGCCCGCCGTCACGGTGGCGCCGACCTGCTGCGGCGTCATCGAACCCGCGAACATCTTCTGCAGCGCGCCCTGGAGCAGCTCCGATCCCGTTGGATTCTCGTAACGGAACGAGACCAGCATGATGTAGGGGACGGACTGCTTGTCCATCGCAGCGACCCTGGCGAGCATCGGGTCGGCAAGCTTCACGCCTTCGATGGGCGAGATGTCACCGAGCATTGCGCCGAGCTGGTCGCCGAAGTGCTTCGTGCCCATGAAGCGGACGAGCTCCAGCGCCGCCTTCTGGTGCTTGCTGCTCTTCACCACCGCGTAGCCGCCGTCATAGAATTTGGAGACGAGCTGCGGGCTGTTCGCGTCAGGCGCCGGCGGGGCCATGAAGTCCATCGCCAGCTTCGGGTTCTGCTTGTGGAAATTGGCGATTTCCCAGCTGCCGCCCACGAACATCGCGGCCCGGCCGGTGAGGAAGAGCTGCTGCGAGGTGGGATAGTCGATGCCGGTGAAGCCCGGCGGCATGTAGGGCTTCAGCTCGAGCAGCTTGCCCAGCGCCGTGGCGTATTTCGGGTCCTTGAACGTGGTCCTGCCAGCGACGACGTCCTTGAAGAACTGCTGGCCGAGCAGGGGGCCGGTGAGGTCGCCGGCGAAGACCTCGTCCATCCAGCCGGTCGCCGTGCCGTTGGCGATGCAGATCTTGCCGGCGGCCTTGATGGCCTTGCAGGCGGCGAGCAGCTCGGCCCAGGTCTTCGGCTCCGCCACCTTCGCCTCGGCCAGGATCTTGCTGTTCACCAGGATGCCGAGCGTCTGCGTGGAGAAGGCTGAGGAATAGATTTTGCCGGTGGAACGAACGGCGAGCGCCGTCTTCGCGGACGCCGGGAGGTTCGCGAGTTCAGGATCGTTCTGCGGCGTCAGCTCGAGCAGGTAGCCCGGCTTCGCGAGCTGCTCGAGCCCGCCATAGGCGCGGGTGTGCAGCACGTCCGGCCCCTTGCCGCCGGCGAGTGCCGTGGAAACGATTGTCTGGTAGTCCGCGGGTGGAAAGGCATGGAAGAGGACATGGACGCCAGGGTGGGCCCTGGTGAACTCCGCAAACAGCTTGGTGTAGGCAGCCTTGTCCTCCTGGCGCCAGGTCCAGAAGGTGATGTTCTCGGCGCGCGCCACGCCGGCGCTCACGCCGGTCGCGGCCAACAGCGCGGCGAGCCCCGCGAGCAGCTTCCTCATCGTTCCTCTCCCAAACGGATCGGGAACGATGTCGCTGCCCGCGGGCCTCCTGTCAATCCGCCGGCGTCAGGCCCGTTCCACGTTCCAGAAAATCGGCAGGCCCTGCAGCATCCCCTTGAGGTCGGAGCGGCAGGCGGTCGGCGTCAGGCTCTGGCCCAGCGGGATGTAGGGCACGTCGATGAACGCCTGGAGCTGGATCTTGCGCGCGATCTCCTTCTGTGCCGCGAACGTGGTCGCCGCCA
>JAJYFW010000466.1 GCA_021785335.1 Pseudomonadota bacterium | reverse complement strand
CGTCGCCGTGTTTCGCGCGGAAGGCGCGCATCGCCGCGACATCCCACGTGACCAGCGTCGGCGGCATCAGGTCGGGGAAATGCGTGACCAGCAGCTTCTCCGGCGCGTTGCGCACGCTGCGCGGGTCGTTCACCACCAGCGTGCGCGGGTGGATGTGCTCAAGGATGTGGGTGGCCGTGATGTAGGCCATGTCGAAGGGCGGGTCCTGGCGCATCAGCACCACGTCGGCGTCGCGCGCGAGGTCGAGGTGGACGGGCTCGCCGAAGGTGTGGTGGCGGCCTGGCTCGCGCCGCACGGTGACGGGGCGCGCGGTGCAGGCCACGGCGACGCCGGTCGCGGCCTCGTGCAGTTCCAGCGTGGTGACGTCGTAGTGCCACAGCCTGTGGCCGCGCGCCTGGGCCGCGAGCATCATGGCGAAGGTGCTGTCGGCGTCGATGTTGACGGCTTCGAGGCGGTCCATCTGGACCGCGATCCGCAGGCTTTTCGTCATGGCTTCCCTCCGCGCGCGTGCGGCAGATGTGGCCGAGGGCGAACCTGGCCGCAAGGGGCGGCTAGTTTATCCGCATCCGCAGTTCCTCGATGGCGCGGCGCAGGCGCAGTGCGGCGGGGCTCGGCTCCGGCGTGAGTTCCAGCGCGCGGCCGAGGCAGCGCAGTGCCGCCGCGAGCGCGCCTGCCTTCTGGTGCATCAGCCCGGTGTCGCGCCACAGCAGCGCCTGGTCGGGTGCCGCGCGCAGCATGTCCTCGGCGCAGGCGATGGCACCCCCGAGGTCGCCCGCCTGCAGCCGGCGCAGGCGGAGATTGTTCTGCAGCCGCATCAGCACCGCCCGCGTGCTCATCGGCGCCAGCGAATCCGGGCGGAGTTCCGCCGCCTCGCCCTCGACGCGCTTCAGCAGCTGGCGCAGTTCCGGGGCCGCGAGCGGCATGCCGCCGGCGAAGACGTCGAGCACGATCTGCGAGCGACCGGCGCCGAGCCCCAACAGGAAATGCGCGGGGAAATCGAGCCCGTGCGCCGACCAGCCGCAGACCCGCGCGGCATGCAGCCAGACGACACCGAGTGCGACGGGCAGGCCGCGCCGGCGTTCCAGCACCCGGATGAGATTGGCGTTGGCGGGATCGTCGTAGGTCTCGGCGTCGCCGCGGAAGCCGTAGCCGTCGCCCAGCAGCGAGGCGAGCGCCAGCGCCTGCGCCGCCGCGTCGTCGTCCGGCACGTCGGCGGCGCGCGCTGCGGCGTCGCGCGCGATGCGGCCGAGCAGCTCGCGCGCGGCCCGCCAGTCCGCCTCCGGCGCATCGACGCGCGCGAATTGCAGCGCCGCCTCGGCGATGTCGATCTCGCCGTCCGGCAACCTGCCGATCGCCTCCAAGGCCGCGCGCGGTTCAAGCATGGGGCACCCTGCCAAGCGGGCGGCACATCCCGCAAGGGGGCTGGCGGAACGGGCTTGAATCGGCGCGGCAGGCGACAATTTCGAAATCATGCGGTACGGGCGCGTGGTGGTGTTGGCTGCGCTGGGGCTGGCTGGCTGTGCCAATCTCGCCGGGCTCGGTGGCTTCGCGACCGGCCCGCTGGGTCAGCGCGCCTCGCCCTGTGAGGTCGCGATCGCGGGTGCGGCGACACCGCGCGACGCATTCAAGGATACGCGCGAGGCGCGCATGACCACCGGCGGCAACGGCTGGTGCGGCTGGGCGGTGCGCCTCGTGGACCAGAACGAGATCCAATACCCCTGGGATCGCGCCATCGTCGCCCGCGCGCCGGCGCACGGCGAGGTCCGGGTGGTCCAGGAGGGGCAGGTCGCGCACATCGAATACCGGCCGGCGCCAGGCTATCGCGGGGCGGACAGTTTCGCGGTCAAGCTCGCGCCCGGGCTCGCGCTGCGCGGCGCCTCGGTCGAGGTGGTGGCGCCCGCGCCCGGCCCCACCGCGCCGGAGACGGTAATCACCTCGACCCGCTACATCACGCCGCCGGGCCATTGGTGGTGGTACTAATTCGTGGTGGTACCAGGGCTCAGCCCGGCACGCCCTTGCTGGTCGAGTACTCGAAGTGCAGCGCGGTGTCCGGGAACACGATCGGGTGGATCGCGTGCGCGGCCATCGCCGCCTCCGAGAAACCCTGCAGGATCAGCTTGAGCTTGCCGGCATAGGTCGCGACGTCGCCGATCGCGAAGATGCCGGGCACCGAGGCCTCGCAGGTGGCGGGCGTCACCGCGACATGGCCGTGCTCCAGCGCGAGACCCCAGGAGGCGATCGGCCCGAGATCGGTGGAGAGGCCGAAGAAGGCGAGCAGCACGTCGGCCGGCACGGCCTGCGTCTTGCCGTCGAGGTCGGCCAGCACCACCCGCTCCAGCGCGCCGCCCGGCCCCTCCAGCGCGTGCAGCTGGTAGGGCGTCGCGATGGCCAGTTCCCCGGCCTCGGCGGCGGCCTGCATTTGCGCCGCCGTCTCAGGCGCGGCGCGGAATTTGGCGCGGCGGTGCACCACGGTGATGGCCCCGGCAACCCCTCGCAGCGCGAGCGCCCAGTCCACGGCGGAGTCGCCGCCGCCCGCGATCACCACGCGCCTGCCGCGCAGCTCCTCGCGCCGGCGGACATGGTAGCGCACGGCGCCGGTCGCCTCGTACGCCTCGATCCCCTCGAGCGGCGGGCGGTTGGGCCCGAACGCCCCGGCGCCGGCGGCGATGATCACCGCCTTGGCGCGCACCGTCTTGCCCCCGTCGGTGCCGAGCGTGAAGCCGCCGCGCGCGCCGGTGAGCGCGGTGACGCGCTGGCCGAGCAGGCGGGGCGCGCCGAACGGCTCGATCTGCCGCTCCAGCGCCGCCACCAGGTCGCCGGCCGCGATCGCGGCATGCGCCGGGATGTCGTAGATCGGCTTCTCCGGATAGAGCGCGGTGCATTGCCCGCCGACCTCGCCCAGGGCGTCGATCA
>JAJYFW010000465.1 GCA_021785335.1 Pseudomonadota bacterium | reverse complement strand
CACGGCGCCTGGGGATATTCCGACAGTTCCGAGCAGTTCGTGCTGCTCTCGGGGCTGATGCTGGGCAGCGTCTTCACGCTCAAGCGCCACACCCGGGGCCTCGGCGCCGCGGTGCGCGACATGGTGGGCCGCGGCGCGCGGCTGTGGCGCAGCCGGCTGGTCACGCTGCTGGTCTTCGGCGCGATGGTGATCGCGTGGAACTTCACCGGCGAGCCGAGCCAGGTGCGGATCTACGGCTTCCCCTACCTGGTGCAGGCGCCGTTGCGCGCGGCGGCGCTGGCGGCAGCGCTGCTGTTCAATCCCGCCTATGTCGACGTCCTCGACGTCTTCATCCTGTGCATGCTGGCGCTGCCGCTGTTCCTGCTCGCGGTGGAGCGGGTCGGCGCGTGGGCGCTCGCGTTGCCCATCGGCCTGTGGGGCGCGGTGCAGATCTGGCACCTGCCGTCGCCGGACATGGCGCCAGGCGCCGCGACGGCGTTCAACGTGCTCGCCTGGCAGCTGCCGTTCATGCTCGGCGCCTATGCCGGGCGGCGCAAGCTGCTCACCGGCCGCGCCCTGCCGGAGGGGCGGTGGCTCACCTGGCTCGCCGGCCTCGTCGTGGCCGCCGGGTTCGCGGCCCGGCTGGCGCAGCACCTGCACCTGCCGCTCGGCGCCGCGCTGCCGGTCACGACCTTCACCGAGAAGCTCGACCTGTGGCCGGTGGGCCTGGTGCACGCGCTGGCGCTCGCGATCCTGGTGTCGCGCCTCGTGCCGGGCGAGGCGACGTGGATGCATCGCTGGCCGGCGACGGTGCTGGCCTCCATCGGGCGGCACAGCCTGCAGGTCTACTGCACCGGGATCTTCTTCTCCTTCCTCATCCAGCAGTTGCTGGCGACGGCCGGCGCCGCGCACGCCTGGCTGGAGGCGCCGCTGACGGCGCTCGCCTTTCTCGTGCTCGGCGCCTACGCGCGCTGGCGGGACGGCTGGCGCCCGCGCATGGTGCTCCCCGCCCTGTCGCCCAGGGTCGAGGGCGAGGCGCCGTAGTCCCGCGCGTCAGGCGGTCGCGGCGGCCACCAGCTTGGCGAAGAACCCGTCCATCGCGGCCGCCCCCTTGGCGTCGACGTGGATGCCGTGGCGTGCGAACACGGTCTCCGCGACATACCTGCCGGTGTTGCGGGTGACGAACACCGCACCCTTGTCGTCCTGCCAGGCCAACACGCGCATCGGCAGGTCGATGGCCAGCGTCGGGTGCGCGCGCATCGCCGGCGTGCCGGTGCGCGGGTTGCCGAACAGCACCACCGTGCGCGGCGCCAGCTTCATCCCCACCCTGGCCGCCGCCGCCGCGTGGTCGATCTCGGTGAAGACCATCCAGCCCGCCTCGGTCACCGCGGCGTTGAAGCGCGCAATGGTGTCGGCGACGGAATACGCACTCCTCGTGGTGACGAGGCCCGGACCGGCCGCCTCGGCCTGCGTCGCGCCGACGAGGCCGAGCACGCCGAGTATGGCGGTGGCGCCCAGCACGTGGCGGCGTTGCGCCTTGTGTGAGGACATCGGGAAAGCTTTCTTGGTTCGGGTTGAGAGGGCGCGCACGGCGCCCGCGGCGCCGGACGAGCGGGCAGCCTCTATGCGTCGCGAACCAGGGAATGGTTACGCCGGTACCGCAATCAGGATGCGGCGCCCCAGGGCTGCTCGCTCTGGTCCCAGCCTTCCGGCATCGGCGCGATCGGGCGGCCGGGCCAGGCAAGCTCGTGGCGGGAGCGCCATTCCGGCTTCACGTAGTTGACGATCAGCGAGCGGCGCACGCCCTCGAAATGCCGGCGCTCGACGCCGTGCCACGTGTCGGGTCCCGGAATGAAAATCAGGCCGCGGTTGAACCCGCCCGGAGCCGCGCCGAGATGCCGGCCCGAGGCGTCGTAGAGATCGGTGCCCCAGGGCGCGGCGTCGTCCCGGTCGGTGAGGTAGATGAGCATGGTGAACAGCTTGGCGCCGATATCGGTGTGCGGCTCCAGCCAGAAACCGTCCGTGTCCTGGCAGTCCTCGATGCGAACATAGCTGCCTATGAGGTCGGCGCCGGTGCGCTCGGACAGCGCCGCGGCCACGCCCTCGGACTGCATCGCCGCCGCGATCGCGGCGCAGACCGGATGCCCGGCGAGCACATCGCCAGCATAGAAGCGCCGCGTCGCGTTGTGGGTCTCGCGCTTGCCCAGCGTGTCGCCAATCGCCGGCGGCGCGAAGGGCAGCGCGAGCACCGCGCGCGCCACGTCCTCCGGCAGCACGTGCTGGAGCAGGAAGTGCCGGAACGGGGCGCGCGGCTCCTCCGCGCGGTCGAGCGCCGCGAGCAGCGAGGCGGCAACCGCGGCGGCGCTCATGCGGCACTCGCGCTCGGCAGAAGGAAGCGGCGGATCTTCTTGAAGCGCGTGGAGACCAGGTGGCGCTTTGCCTCCGCATCGCGCAGCGCCGCGTCGCGGCAGTAATTCACCATGATGTAGCGGCGCGGGCCGACGAATGGCTTGTGGCCGTGCCACGAGTTCGGCTGCACCCGGAAGCAGACCAGCGTGCCGAAATCCGGCGGCACCTCGGCGGCGTAGTCCTCGAGATTGTCGCCGGAGTTGAGGATGCGCAGCCGCCCGCCGCCGGGCATCCAGTTTTCGTTCAGGTAAAGCAACATCGTCGCGACCTTGAACGTGGCGTCCGGGTGGATGCGCCCGTCATGCGCCTGGCAGCGGCTGCGGATGGTCGTGAGCGTCGGGTGGCCCGCGAGATCGATGCCGAGCTTCTCGGCGACCGCATCGCGCATCGTGTCGCTTTCGAGTTCGGCGATGATCTGCGCCATGGTCGGGCCGGGCGGCGAGGATTCCGGGAGGAACAGCCCGCCCACGTCAAGCCGCGGGAAGTCGCGCGCCACGTCGTTGCGCAGCACCGAGGGCAGGAATC
>JAJYFW010000464.1 GCA_021785335.1 Pseudomonadota bacterium | reverse complement strand
GCGGATGCTGGACCTCGCCGCCGGCTTCAAGCGCGGCCCGGGCGCGAAGCCGCTGGCCGGGCGGACGCTGGCGCTGATCTTCGAGAAGCCCTCCACCCGCACCCGCGTCTCGTTCGAGGTCGGCATGCGCCAGCTCGGCGGCGACGTGGTCATGCTGAGCGCGCGCGACATGCAATCCGGCCGCGGCGAGAGCGTCGCCGACACCGCGCGCGTGCTGTCGCGCTATGTCGATGCGATCATGCTGCGCACCGACCGCGTCGGGCGGCTGCACGAACTGGCGGAATACGCCACCGTCCCGGTGATCAATGGCCTGACCGACACCTCCCACCCCTGCCAACTCATGGCCGATGTCCTGACGTTCGAGGAGCATCGCGGGCCGATCGCCGGCCAAGTGGTCGCCTGGTGCGGCGACGGCAACAACGTGGCGCGCAGCTGGATCGAGGCGGCGGTGCGCTTCGACTTCACCTTGCGCCTCGCGACGCCAGACTCGCTCCGTCCGCCGCAGGACCTGATCGACTGGGCCCGCGCGCAGGGCGGACGGATCGAACTCACGGACGACCCCGTCGCGGCGGTCGCTGGGGCGCGCTGCGTGGTGACCGACACCTGGGTGAGCATGTCCGACGACCCGAACACCAGCCGCCACAACGCACTCGCGCCCTTTCGGGTCACGGCCGCGCTGATGGCGGCGGCGGCCGGGGATGCGATCTTCATGCACTGCCTCCCGGCGCATCGCGGCGAGGAAGTCACCGCCGAGGTGATCGACGGCCCGCAATCGGTGGTGTTCGACGAGGCGGAAAACCGGTTGCACGCGCAAAAGGGCGTGCTGGCCTGGGCGCTCGGCGGGGATCTCTGAACAGCCCCTTCCCCCGCGGGGGGGAGAATCGGCCAGGCCGTCAGCCGGAGACCTTCGCGGTGGCGTCGATCACCGCCTGGTCGGGCAGCAAGGTCACGCTGAAATGGTCGGTGCCGACGAAACCGAGGTGCGGCGTGTAGTCGATCCGCGTCGCGTCGCCCACGGTGTGGATATACACCCGGCCATGCGCCGGCGCCTCGGTCAGCAGCCCGGCCGCATAGGGCTTGCCCGCCCGCGCCACCGTGATGGCGCACCAGCCGCCGTCGTTCTTCAGCGCCAGGCTGGCCTGGGTCGTGGTGCCCACGGCGAGCTTCACCGGCGCGACCTTGCAGACCTTCGCCCCGCCGGCGAGGTCGATCGCATAGACGCGGGCCTGCGGACCGGCCGCGACGGACGGCGCCGGCGTTGAATGGCTGCTGCATCCGCCGAGCAGCGCGAGCAGCGCAGGGATGGCGTATCGGGTGGACTTCAAGGGGCGGGCCTCCGCGCGGTCGGGACAGCGCCGGGCGGTGTCGTCCGGCGCGGCCCCTCTGTAGCCCGAGCCGCGGCGGGACAGAACCCCGCCGGCGGCGATTGCCGCGGCCGGCACGGCAGGATATCCACCGCGACAATGAGCGCCCCCGCCCCCCTCTCTCCGCCCGCCGCCGCCCCGGAACGCAGCCGGCTCAGCCTTCGCCTGCTGCGCCGCCTGCTCGGCGCCGCGTGGCGCGACCCGGGCCAGTTCGCCTCCCGCCGGCTGGCGCGCACCTGCCCGATCTGCGGCTATCACGGGGTTTTCATCAGCGTCGGCCGCCCGCCGCGCTGGGACGTGCGCTGCCTTTCGTGCGGCTCGCGCGAGCGGCACCGGCTGACCCATCTCTGGCGGATCGAGGGCGGCGGGGACCGGTTCGCCGGCAAGCGGATTCTCCATTTCGCGCCCGAAAAAGTGGTGATGCGGCAGATGCGCGGCAATCCGCTGTATGAAACCGCCGATCTGCACCAGAAGGGCGTGACCCATCGCGTGGACATCACCGCGGTCCCGCTGCCGGATGCCAGCTACGACGTGGTGATGGCGCATCACGTGCTGGAGCATATCGACGACCACCGCCGGGCGATCGGCGAGTTGTTCCGTCTGCTCAAGCCGGGGGGGATCGCGGTCCTCAGCGTGCCGCTGAACCCCAGCCGCGCCGAAACCTACGAGAACCCGGCGATCGTCACGCCGGCGGAGCGCACGGCGCATTTTTCCGCCCCCGACCACAAGCGGGTGTACGGCCTCGATTTCGCCGACCGGCTGCGGGAGGCCGGGTTCGTGCCCGAGATCTTCCGCATGCCGCCGGATCAGGAAGTGCGTTTCTCGTTGCTGCCGACCGAATGGATCACCATTGCCCGCAAGGGGTGATCACAGGCCCAGATAGAACTTCCGGATCAGCTCGTTGTTGTTGAGCTCCTCCGCCGAGCCGCCCTCGAACGCGATCTGCCCGTGCACGATCACGTAGCCGCGGTCGGCGATGCGGATCGCCTGGGTGAAGTTCTGCTCCGCCATCAGCACCGTCAGCTGGAACCCGTCCTTCAGTTCCTTGATCTTGTCGATCGTCCGCCGCACCAGCACCGGCGCGAGACCCACCGAGGGTTCGTCGATCAGCAGGATGCGCGGCGCCGACATCAGGGCGCGGCCGAGTGCGAGCATCTGCTGTTCGCCGCCGCTCATGGAGCCGGCCAACTGGCCGCGGCGCTCCTTCAGACGCGGGAACGTCTCGAAGCAGAAATCGAGGTTGCGGGCGATGGCGGCGCGGGCGGTCTTGCGAAACGCGCCCAGCATCAGGTTCTCGGTCACCGTCAGGCGCGGGAACAGCCGCCGTCCTTCCGGGACGAAGGCGATGCCGAGATCGACGATCGCCTCGGTCGAGCGGCCCACCAGCTCGTGGCGCGTGCCGTCGATTTCGGCGACGATGCTGCCAGAGAACGGGCGGACCATGCCCATCACGCATTTCATCAGCGTGCTCTTGCCGTTGCCGTTGGTGCCGAGCAGCGCCACCGTCTGCCCGGCGCCGATCGTCACCGACACGTCCTCCAGCACGCGCA
>JAJYFW010000463.1 GCA_021785335.1 Pseudomonadota bacterium | reverse complement strand
GCGGCGACGGAGACATGCGACCACCCGCGCTCGCCCGCGAGCCGGAAGGCCGAACCGATCAGGGCGGTGTCGAATGCATCGTCTTCCATCCGGCAAAGATGGGACGACGCCGCGCTGGTGTCACCCGGTTTGTGTGAATTCAGCCCGCGAGTTCACGCGAACGCCGGGTCGCCGCGGCGATGGCGCGGGAGACGGCGCCGGGCCACTCCGCCATCAGCACCGCGAGCGCCGCGGCCGTGGTGCCGGCCGGCGACGTGACGGCGACGCGCAGCGCCGCGGCGTCCTCCTCGCTCGCCGCCAGCAGCGCGCCGGCGCCCGCGACCGTGCGCCGCGCCAGCAGCCGCGCGAGGTCCGGCGGGATGCCCTGCTCGACCGCCGCCTTCTCCATCTCCTCGGCGAGCAGGAAGACATAGGCCGGGCCGCTGCCGGAGACGGCGGTGACGGGGTCGAGCAGCGCCTCGTCCTCCACCCACGCGACGGTGCCGATCGCCTCCAGCAGCGTGGTGCAGAGGGCGCGCGCCTCGGCGTTCACGCCCGGCCCGGCGCAGGCGACGGTCATGCCCTGGCGGATCGCCGCCGGCGTGTTCGGCATCGCCCGCACCACCGCCACGTCGCCGAGCATCCCGCGGATCCCCGCGATGGTCCGCCCGGCCATGATGGAGAGCACCACCGCGCCCTTGCAGTAGGGGGCGAGCGGCGGCAGCGCGGTCGCCGCCATCTGCGGCTTCACCGCCAGGATCACCGCCCGCGGCGCGAACCCCGCCGGGATCTCCGCGAGGCTGCCGGCGACGGCGATCTCGGGCCCCGGCGAGGCGGGACGCGCGGGATCGACCGCAACGCTCGGCGCAAGCCCCATTTCCCGCCAGCCGGCGGCCATGGCGGAACCCATCCGGCCGAAGCCGGCCAGCAAGACGGAAGGAATCATCGCTGCAACGCCCGTTCGAGAACCGGGCCTGTTCTCTCAGGCTTCGCCGGCGCAGTCGAGCATCGCCGCCTGCAGCGCCTCGGCCGGCGCCTTGCCGCCCCAGAGCACGAACTGGAACGCGGGGAAGAAGCGCTCGCACTCGGTGATCGCGATGTCGACCATGTCCTCGAGGCTCTCCGCCGAGGCCCCCGGCGCGCCGCGCAGCAGCACGGAGTGGCGGAACACCGGCATGCCGTCCTCCGAGTCCATGCCGAAATGCCCGATCCACAGCCGCTCGTTGGCCAGCGCCAGCAACTCGTAGAGCGAGGCGCGCTGCTTCTCCGGCACCTTGAGGTCGAACGCGCATGTGAAGTGCATGGCGCTGATCTCGTTCGACCAGGAGAAATAGAGCCCGTAGTCGCACCACTTTCCGGGTGCCTCGGCCGCCATCTCGGCCTCGTTGCGACGGTCGAAGGTCCAGTCATTGGCCGCGACGATCTGCTCGACCATGTCGAGCGGGTTGGCGGCGGAATCGGCGTGGACATGGGCGGACATCGCTCAGGCTCCCCGGCTGGAGGGATGGAATCGGCCGTGTTGCGTGGTTTCCACGAGATGTTGGGTCACATCTCGCTGGCGACCACGACCGATAGCCTAAAGAACGATTTTGCCGCGCCGCAAGAGGGTCGCCGAACCGTCACGCAACCGGGGGCGGCGCGTCCTGTGGGGCGTTATGCGCGGTGGCGGGGCCGATGGCGGGGCGCTCCAGCACGGCCAGCGCCGCTTCCAGCGCCGCGACGCGGTCCTCCAGCACCTCCAGCTCCTCGCGGCGCACCAGGTCGAGCCGGCGCAGCGCCTCGTCCACCGCGCCGCGGACGATGGAATGGATCTCCTCGCGCATCCCCGCGACGACCGAGAGCGCGCCGCCGGCCATGCCGGCGATGTCATCGAGGAACGGGGGACGGACGCGCATGCTGCCTCCGGAAGGGACTGCGACGCGCCGGATGTAGGCCGCGCCGCCGGCGCCGGCAACCGTCCGCCGCCGCGCCCGCCCCTCGACAGAAGCGGCGGCGCGGCGCTAGGGGGCGCGCATGATCCTGGTCACCGGCGGCGCGGGCTTCATCGGCTCCAACCTCGTGGCCGCCCTCGTTGCCAGCGGGGCGGAGGTCGCGGTGTGCGACCGGCTGCGCGACGCCGGCCCCGACCAGCCGCAGAAATGGCGCAACCTCGCCCGCCACGCGCCCTCGCTGCTGTTCCCACCCGAGGAGCTGGACGCCTTCCTCGCCAGCCATCCGCCGCTCGACGCCGTGGTCCACATGGGCGCGGTCTCGGCCACCACCGCGACCGACGGCGACCTCGTCTGGTCCACCAACGTCGCGCTGTCGCAGCGCCTCTGGGCCTGGTGCGCCGCGCGCGGGGTGCCGCTCATCTACGCCTCCTCCGCCGCGACCTACGGCGACGGCTCGGCCGGGTTCCGCGACGGGCTCGGCGCGCTCGCGGCGCTGCGCCCGCTCAACCTCTACGGCTGGAGCAAGCACGCCTTCGACACCTGGGTGGCGCGCCGCCTCGCCGAGGGGACGCGCCTGCCGCCGCAATGGGTGGGGCTGAAGTTCTTCAACGTCTACGGCCCCAACGAGTACCACAAGGGCGGCATGATCTCGGTGGTCGCGGTGAAGTACCGCGAGCTCGCCGCCGGCCGCGCGCCCACGCTGTTCCGCAGCGACCGCGCCGATGTCGCGGACGGCGAGCAGCAGCGCGACTTCATCTGGGTCGGCGACACGGTCGCGGTGATGCGCTGGCTGCTCGGCCACCCGGAGGTCTCGGGCCTGTTCAACGTCGGCACCGGCACCGCGCGCAGCTACGCCGACCTCGCCCGCGCCGTCTGCCGCGCCGCCGGCGCCGAGCCGCGCTTCGAGCTGGTGGAGATGCCGGCGAAGCTGGTCGGCCGCTACCAGTCCTTCACCCAGGCCGACATGCGGGCGCTGCGCGATGCCGGCTACACCGCGCCGTTCACG
>JAJYFW010000462.1 GCA_021785335.1 Pseudomonadota bacterium | reverse complement strand
GGTTTTCCGTCTCCGCCGAGAAGCCGACGACGAGGTGCGGGCGGTCGGGTCCCGGCGCGGAAAGCGTCGCGAGGATGTCGGGGTTGGTCGCGAGGGTCAGCGCGGGCGGCGGCGCGCCCGGCACTTTCTTGATCTTGCCCGCCGCGGCACTCGCCACGCGCCAGTCGGCGACGGCGGCGGCACAGATTGCGGCGTCGGCGGGAAGTGCCGCGGTGCAGGCGGCGAGCATCTCCTCGGCCGTCTCCACGTGGCGCACCGCGACACCGGGGGGATCGGGGATCGCGACCGGGCCGCTGACCAGCGTCACGCGCGCGCCCAATGCGGCGAGCGCCGCGGCGATGGCGTGGCCCTGCCGGCCGGAGCTGCGGTTGGCGATGTAGCGCACGGGGTCGATCGGCTCGTGCGTCGGCCCGCTGGTGACCAGCACGTGGCGGCCCGCGAGCGGGCGACCCGCCTGGGTGTGCGCGGGACCGAGCGCGGCCTTGATCGCGGCGAGGATCGCCGGCGGCTCCGCGAGCCGGCCGGGCCCGACTTCGTTGCAGGCCATCGGGCCTTCGTCCGGTCCCACGAACGCGACGCCGCGCGCGGCGAGCAGTGCCACGTTGGCCTGCGTCGCCGCGTGCCGCCACATCCGCACGTTCATCGCGGGAGCGGCGAGCACCGGCTTGTCGGTGGCGAGCAGCACCGTGGTCGCGAGGTCGTCGGCCAGCCCGCCCGCCATGCGCGCGAGCAGGTTCGCCGTCGCCGGCGCGACCACCAGCAGGTCGGCGGCGCGCGAGAGCTGGATATGGCCCATCTCGTTCTCGTCGGTGAGCGAGAAGAGGTCGGTGTAGACACGCGATTCCGTGAGCGCCTGCACCGAGAGCGGGGTCACGAAATGCTGCGCCGAAGCCGTGAGCACGGCGGCGACGCCGGCCCCGTCCTTGCGCAGCAGGCGGATCAGCTCCAGCACCTTGTAGGCGGCGATGCCGCCGCCCACGACCAGCAGGATGCGCTTGCCCGCGAGCGTCATCGCGCGCGCGTCACAGCTTCCAGCCGCTGTGGATCGCGGCGATGCCGCCGGTGAGGTTCTCCACGCCGACGCGCGCGAAGCCGGCCGCGCGCAGCATTCCCGCGAGCGTCTCCTGGTCGGGGAACATGCGGATGCTCTCGGCGAGGTACTGGTAGCTCTCGGCGTCGTGGGCGACGCGCCCGCCGATCCAGGGCAGCGCGCGGAACGACCACGCGTCGTAGAGCGCGCGCGCCGCATCGACGCGCAGGCGGGAGAACTCCAGGCACAGGAAACGCCCGCCGCGCCGCAGCACGCGATGCGCCTCGCCCAGCACCGCCTGCTTGTCCGTGCAGTTGCGCAGGCCGAAGGCGATGGTCACCACGTCCCGCGAGGCATCGGCGAGCGGCAGGTGCTCGGCGTCGGCGACCAGGAACTCGATGTCGCGCACCAGGCCGCGTTCCAGCGCGCGGCGGCGCGCGACCTCCAGCATCGCCGGGTTGATGTCCGACAGGATCGCGGGGCCCCCGCCGGCCTCGCGCCAGAGGAAGGTGATGTCGCCGGTGCCGCCCGCGAGGTCGAGCAGCGTGCGCCGCGGCGACGGCGCGAGGCGCGTCAGCAGCCGGCGCTTCCACAGCCGGTGGATGCCGAGCGACATCAGGTCGTTCATCAGGTCGTAGCGCGGGGCGACGCTCTCGAACACGGCGCGCACCAGCGGCGCCTTCTCGGCCACCGGGACGCGGCGATAGCCGAAATCGGTCTCGGAGGGGGCGGGGTTGTCCTGCATGGGCCGTCTCTATACGAGGCTCGGCGCCATGCCGGAACTCCCCGAGGTCGAGACGGTGATGCGCGGGCTGGCGTCGCGGCTCGAGGGGCGGCGCATCGCGCGCGCCGAACTCGCGCGGACGGACCTGCGCTGGAAGGTGCCGCGGGATCTCGCCCCGGCGCTCTCCGGCGCCCACGTGCTGGGGTTCGGCCGGCGGGCGAAATACATCCTGATGCGGCTTGCCGGCGGGCGCTCGGTGCTGATCCATCTCGGCATGTCCGGGCGCATGCGCATCGCGCGCGAGGCGGAGCCGGCGGCGCACGAGCACCTGGTGATGTGGACCGATGATGGCTGGCGCATCGGCTTCATCGATCCGCGCCGCTTCGGCATGCTCGACCTCGTGGCGACGGAGGCGGAGGCCGCGCACCGCCTGCTCGCCGGCCTCGGCCCGGAGCCGCTCGGCAACGAATTCTCGGAAGCCGCGCTCTCGGCGGCGCTGGCCGGCAGGCGCACGCCCATCAAGGCGGCGCTGCTCGACCAGCGCGTGGTCGCGGGGCTCGGCAACATCTACGTGAGCGAGGCGTTGTTCCGCGCGCGCATCTCGCCCAGGCGGATCGCGGCGACGGTCGCCGGCGCGCGGGCGGCGCGGCTGGTGCCGGCGATCCGCGAGACGCTCGGCGAAGCCATCGCCGCCGGCGGGTCGAGCCTGCGCGACTATGTCCAGCCGCACGGCGAGCTCGGCTATTTCAGCAACGCCTGGCGCGTCTACGGGCGCGAGGGAGAGCCATGCCCGGAATGTCCCGACCTGCGCGGCGGCGCACCGACGTGCGGCGGCGTGCGGCGGATCGTGCAGGCCGGGCGCAGCACGTTCCATTGTCCGCGGTTGCAGCGATAGCTAGAAGCCGCCCAGCCAGAAGGAGCACGAAATGACCGAGGCCCCCACGATGATCCTGGTCGAGACGCACGCGGCGGAGGATGGCCGCGGCGTGGGGCTGATCCGCCTCAACCGGCCGGCGGCGCTCAACGCGCTGTGCGACCAGCTGATGGGCGAGCTCGGCGAGCAGCTGCGCGCCTTCGACGCGGACGACGCGATCGGCGCGATCGTCGTCACCGGCTCGGAAAAGGCCTTCGCCGCGGGGGCGGACATCAAGGAGATGGCGCCGC
>JAJYFW010000461.1 GCA_021785335.1 Pseudomonadota bacterium | reverse complement strand
CCGCGCGTGGCGGCGGCCAGCGCCGCGAGCCCGGCGAGCGCGCCCACGAGCCTCACGCCGCCACGGGCGAGCCCCCAGGCCGGCCCACAGGCGAGCCCGATCAGCCTGGCGGCGGCGCGGGTGCCATGCGGCACCTCGATTGCGGATGGCTCGGCGGATGGCGGGCGGACCGTGGCGATCACCGTGTCCGGGATGATCACGCTCGGATGCAAGGCGCGGCTCGACCGGGTGGTCGCGGCAGCGCGGCTGCAGTACCCGAAGGCGCAGCTCTATTTCGTGCTGAACTCGCCGGGGGGCGCGCTGAAGACGGCGGTGCAGATGAGCCGGATCGTCGAGGCGGACCAGTTGCCGGTGGTGGTGCCGCCCAACGCGATGTGCGCCTCGGCCTGCTTCCTGATCCTGGCGGCGTCGCGGACGAAATACGTCTCGGCGACGGCGCACGTGGGCGTGCACAGCGCCGCCGAATACCGGCCGGGCTACGAGACCGTGGGGTCGAAGGCGGTGACAACGGATTTCGCGCGGATGCTGGCGCAGCTGGGGGTACCGTCGGACATCATCGGGCACTTGGTCGAGACACCGCCGGGCTCGATCTACTGGCTGAGCCCGGAGCAGCTGATGACGATGGGCGTGCGGTTGCTGCCGACATGACCGGGGAAGGCGCGACGCTGGGCCCGAGGCGGCGGATCTTCCGGCGCAGGCGGAACTGGTGGCCGCTGGTGACCGCCCTGACGCTCGTCGTGGCAATGACCTCCACGCGGTATTTCTAGAAAATTACGCTGGGCGCGGGGGTGGTCCCCCCGGGATTCCTTGGCTACGTTGCGGCCCCTCGCAACCGCCCGGATTCCGCCATGTCCATCATTGCCGAACGCCTCGACCGCATTTCCCCGAGCCTGACCATCGCGATGGCCACCAAGGCCCGCGCGCTGAAGGCCGCGGGACGCGACGTGATCTCGCTCTCGGCCGGGGAGCCGGATTTCGACACGCCGCAATTCGTGAAGGACGCGGCGATCGCGGCGATCCAGAAGGGCGAGACGAAATACACCGACGTCGCCGGGACGATGGCGCTGAGGAAGGCCGTCGCGGAGAAGTTCCGGCGGGATTCCGGGCTGGACTACAAGCCGGAGGAGATCATCGTCTCGACCGGCGGCAAGCAGGTGATCTTCAACGCCATGGTGGCGACGCTGAACGCCGGCGACGAGGCGATCATCCCGACGCCGTGCTGGGTGAGCTACCCGGATATCGTGGCGCTGGCCGACGGCAAGCCGGTTTTCGTGCCGTGCGGGCAGAACAACGGGTTCAAGCTGCGTGCCGAGGACCTTGAGGCGGCGATCACGCCGAGGACGAAGTGGGTTTTCATCAACAACCCATGCAACCCGACCGGGGCGGCGTATTCGAAGGAAGACCTGCGCGCGATCTGCGACGTGCTGCTCAGGCACCCCAACGTGTGGGTGTTCACCGACGATATCTACGAGAAGCTGGCCTATGACGGGTTCAAGCCGGCGACCATCGTGGAGGTGGAGCCGAAGCTGCGTTCCCGCACGATCACGATGAACGGCTGCTCCAAGGCCTATGCGATGACGGGTTGGCGCATCGGCTTCGCGGGGGCGCCGGTCGAGATGATCAAGGCGATGGATAAGCTGCAAAGTCAATCAACTTCGAACACGTCTTCCATCAGTCAGGCAGCTGCGCTGGCAGCGCTGGAGGGGCCGCAGGGGTTCATCGACGAGATGGTGGCTGTGTATAAGACGCGGCGCGATCTCGTTGTTTCCATGTTAAATGCGGCGCCGGGGATCGCCTGCCACAAGCCTGAGGGCGCGTTCTATGTGTTCCCCAGCGTGCATGGGTGCATCGGCAAGACCTCCAAGACCGGCAAGAAAATCAACAACGACGAGGACTTTGTTCTGGCGTTGCTCGATGAGGAGGGGGTGGCGGCGGTGCACGGGGCGGCGTTCATGTACCCTGGGCATTTCCGCATTTCCTACGCGACGGACACGGAGAGCCTGCGCGAGGCGTGCACGCGCATCCAGCGCTTCTGCCAGGGCCTGCGCTAGGGCGATGCCGGCCCATCAGGGACCGAAGTTTTCGCAGCGGCTGGGGCGGGTCAAGGTTGCCGCCACGGTCGCGATGACGGTGCGTGCCCGGGCGCTGCGCGAGGCCGGGCACCACGTCATCATGATGACGATCGGCGAGCCGGACTTCCCGACGCCGCCGCACGCGATCGAGGCGGCGCACGCCGCTGCCCTGGCTGGGGAGACGAAATATCCGCCGCAGGACGGTACGCGGCGGCTGAAGGAAGCGGTGCAGCGGAAATTCCTGCGCGACAAGGGGCTTGAGTTCGGGCTCGACCAGATCATGGTAGGGAACGGCGGCAAGCAGGTGATTTTCGACGCTTTCATGGCGACGGTGGACGAGGGCGACGAGGTCATCGTGCCGGCGCCCTACTGGGGTGCGTACCCGCTGATGACGCGCCTGCTGGGCGCCACGCCCGTCGCGGTGAATTGCTACCAGAACAACGGGTTCAAGCCGCGGCCGGAGGATATCGAGGCGGCGATCACGCCGCGGACGAAGTGGCTGGTGCTGAACCTGCCGAACAACCCCACGGGGGCGGCATGCACCGCGGACGAGCTGCGGGCGATCGCGGCGGTGCTGGCGCGGCATCCGCAATTGTGGGTGATGTCGGACGACATGTACGAGCACCTTTCCTATGGCGACGCGCCGGTCTCGACCATGGCGGCGGCGGCGCCGGAACTGGCGGAGCGGGTGCTGACCATCTCCGGCGTCTCCAAGACCTACGCAATGACGGGATGGCGGATCGGGTTCGGGGCGGGGCCCAGGGATCTGATCCGGGCGATGGTGAACATGCAGGGCCAGGCGACGGCGGGCGTTTCCTCGGTGGGGCAGGCGGCGGCGGCGGCGGCGCTC
>JAJYFW010000460.1 GCA_021785335.1 Pseudomonadota bacterium | reverse complement strand
AAGGCGATGTATGCCTACATGCCGCGCATCATCCGCTATTATCTTGGGCAGGACCCGATCCTGCCCAATGTCGAGACTCATCTGTGCCGGGAGGCCGAGGGGCTGGCCTATACGCTCGATCACCTGACCGATCTGGTGGTCAAGCCGGTGGGCGAGGCGGGCGGCTACGGCATCACCATCGGCCCGCGCGCCTCGCGCGCCGAACTCGCGGCCTGCCGCGCGCAGCTGCGCGCCGATCCGGCGAACTACATCAGCCAGCCCTGCATCTCGCTCTCGGTCGCGCCGACGCTGGTGGACGGGGAGGTGGTGCCCCGGCATGTCGATTTCCGCCCCTTCGCCGTCACCGGGGCGAAGACCTGGGTGCTGCCCGGCGGCCTCACCCGCGTCGCGCTGCGGCAAGGCTCGCTGATCGTCAATTCGTCCCAAGGGGGCGGTTCGAAGGATACCTGGGTCCTTGAGTGACATCCTGCTCGCCCGCTACGCCGACGCGCTGATCTGGCTCGCCCGCTACGTCGAGCGGGTGGAGAACCTCGCCCGCATCCTCGATGTGAACGAGACCTTCGCGCGCAACACCGAAGGCGGGAACGACTGGGCGCCGATCGTGCAGCTGCACTCCGACGAGGCGGCGTTCGCCGCCCGCCACCGGGAGGCCACGGCCGAGGCGGTGCTGGAGTTCTATGTCACCGACGCCACCAACCCGTCGTCGATCGTCAGCGCGGCGCGCGCGGCGCGGGAGAACGCGCGCACGCTGCGCCCGCTGATCTCCACCGAGATGTGGGTGCAGCTCAATATGTTCCATAACCGGCTGAGCGCGCTCTCCGCCGCCGATCTCGCGCCCGGCCGGCTCAGTCCGCTGTTCTCCGAGATCAAGCTGGCCTGCCAGACCCATACCGGGATCACCGAGGGCACCTTCTACCGCGACCAGGGCTGGTTCTTCTATCAGCTCGGCCGCTACCTGGAGCGCGCCGATCAGACCACCCGCCTGCTGGATATGAAATACCATGTGCTGCTGCCCGATCCGCGCGACCTCGGCTCCCCGGTCGATGCCGGGCAGTGGAACGTGCTGCTGCGCTCCGCGGCGGGCTACCACGCCTTCCGCCGCATCCACGCCACCGGCATGACGCCGGCGCAGGTGGCCGGCTTCCTGCTGCTGAACCGGCGCTTCCCGCGCTCGGTCTATCTCTGCGTGCGGGAGGCGGAGATGCTGCTCTCCGAGCTCCGGGCCCGCTACGGGCTGCGCGGGGGCACCGGCGCGGCGGAACAGCTGGACGGGCTGCGGGGCCTGCTCAGCGCGGTCACGATCGACGAGATCCTGGTGCGCGGGCTGCACGAGTTCCTGGACATGATCCAGCTCCGGCTGAACCTGGCCGCCGAGGATCTCGCGGTGGGATTTTTCGGCTATAGTTCTGCCCCTCCCTCCGCGCCGTCCGTTCCGGCGCAATAGGCGCCGCCCCGCATGCCCCTGCTGTCTGTCCGCCACCGCACCACCTATCGCTACCGCCAGCCGGTGGCGTTCGGCGAGCACCGGATCATGTTCCGTCCGCGCGACGGCCACGACCAGCGGCTGATCTCGGCCGAGGTCGCGATCGATCCCGAGCCGGCCAACCTGCGCTGGATCCACGACGTGTTCGGCAACTGCGTCGCGCTGGCCCGGTTCGACCGGCGCGCCGACACGCTGACGTTCGACTGCCGCGTCTCGCTCGACCACCAGCCGGTGAACCCGCTCGACTTCGCGCTCGACACGCACGCGCAGACCTATCCTTTCGCCTACGACGCCGCCGACATGCCCGACCTGCTGCGCTGCATCGAGCGGCAGACGCCGGATCCGGAGCGCGCGGTGGACATCTGGGCCCGCCGTTTCCTGCGCCGCCCGACGCCGATGTACACCGAGTCGGTGCTGGCCGACATGACGCTGGCGATCCGCAACGACTTCACCTACCAGGTGCGCGAGGACGCGGGCGTGCAGGACGCCGCCGCGACGCTGGCGCTCGGCTCCGGCACCTGCCGGGATTTCGCGCTGCTGCTGATGGAGGGGGCGCGCACGCTCGGCCTCGCCGCGCGATTCGTCTCCGGCTATCTCTACAATCCCGGCGGCGCGGCGGGGCGCGAGCGGGTGGGCGCCGGCGCCACCCATGCCTGGGCGCAGATCTTCCTGCCCGGCGCCGGCTGGGTGGAGTTCGACCCGACCAACGGCATCGTCGGCACCAACCGCGACCTGATCCGCGTGGCGGTGGCGCGCGACCCGCGCCAGGCGGTGCCGCTGTCGGGCACCTGGACCGGGTTTCCCTCCGACAGCCTGGGCATGACGGTGGAGGTGGAAGTCACCGAAACGCCCGGGACGGACGGCGCGGATGCCGCCGCCGGCGCGCCCCCAGGTGCGGTGCGGGCACGCGCCGCGGGTTGATCTGCATCAGCGACCGCGCCGGGCCGCGATGCGATAGGGAGGTCATGAGCATCGCCACGCGCCCCCGCCCGCCGGCGCCCGCCGCCGCCCGGTCCGCATCCCTGCCCGACGCGCCCGCCGGCGCGTCGCTGCCGCCGGCGGCCGATCTCGCCGCGCTCGACAACCTGGTCCATGCCGCCGAGGGGCGCGCCACGCTCGGCCTGTCGCCCACCGCGCTCTGGCTCGCCTGGCTCGACTGGGCGGCCCATCTGGCCAACGCGCCGTTCCGCCGGCTCGGCCTCGCGCGCATGGCGCTGCACCAGGGGCGGCGGCTGGCGGAGGCGGCGGCCACCGGCACCCCGGTGATCGCCCCTTCCCCCGGCGATCACCGCTTCGCCGCGCCGGGCTGGCAGAACCCGCCGTTCCATCTGCTCCAGCAGGCGTTTCTGCTGACCGAGGAATGGTGGGCGGAAGCCGCGGCGGGACCGGAGGGCATCACGCGGGCCAACGACCGCATCGTCTCCTTCGCCACCCGCCAGTGGCTG
>JAJYFW010000459.1 GCA_021785335.1 Pseudomonadota bacterium | reverse complement strand
CCGCCCGCAACCGCATCGCCGTCGCGCCGATGTGCCAGTACTGCGCCACCGATGGCCTCGGCGACGACTGGCACATCCAGCATCTCGGCGCCCGCGCGATGGGCGGGGCCGGCATCGTCTTCACCGAGGCGACGCATGTCTCGGCGGATGCCCGCATCACGCCGGGCTGCCTCGGCCTCTATACGGACGAGCACGAGGCGCTGCTCGCCCGCGCGGTGAAGCTCATCGAGTACGCCGGCTCGGTCGCGGGCATCCAGCTCGCCCATGCCGGGCGCAAGGGCGCGACCCTGCCGCCCTGGGACGGCGCGCGCGGGCTCACGCAGGCGGAAGGTGCCTGGCAGACGCATGCCCCGAGCGCGATTTCGTTCGGCGAGGGCTATGCCACGCCTGCCGCTTTCACCGCGAGCGAGATCGCGGGCGTGATCGAGGCCTTCGTCGCCAGCGCCGCCCGCGCGCGGCGCGCCGGCTTCAAGATCATCGAGCTGCACGGCGCGCATGGCTATCTCGGCCATCAGTTTCTCTCGCCCATTTCCAACCGCCGCACCGATGCCTGGGGCGGCGACCTTGCCGGGCGCAGCCGCTTCCTGATGGAACTGGTCGAGGCGGTGCGGGGCGTCTGGCCGGAGGAGCTGCCATTGTTCGTGCGGCTCTCGTGCACGGACTGGATGGAGGGCGGCATCACCATTGAGGACACGGTGGCGCTGGCGAAGCGGCTCAAGGAGACCGGCAAGGTCGACCTGATCGACGCCTCCTCCGGCGGCATCCTGGCCAAGGGACCGGTGATCCCCTCGCTGCACCCCGGCTACCAGGTGCCCTTCGCCGAGGCGATCCGCCATCAGGCCGGCATGGCGACCGGGGCCGTCGGTCTCATCACCAGCCCTCAGCACGCCGAGGAGATCGTCGCCAACGGCCGCGCCGACCTGGTGCTGGTGGCGCGCGCGGTGCTCGCGGACCCGGCCTGGCCGCTGCGCGCCGCGAAGGCGCTCGGCGCCAGCATCGCGGTGCCCCGGCAGTACGGCCGCGCCACCCTTACGTGAGGCGCGCCTTCGCACGACGACCTGAGGCGCGCCGTCCGGCGCTTGCCCGGGCGGGCGGGCGCGGGTATAGGCCCGCCGCCCCTCCGGTCGGCATCGGCGGGGGCCAGCAAGGAGCATCCCCATGAAGGCCGGCATCCACCCAGACTACCACGAGATCACCGTCGTCATGACCGACGGCACCGAGTTCAAGACCCGGTCCTGCTATGGCGCCGCCGGCGAGACGCTGCGGCTCGACATCGACCCGAAGTCGCACCCCGCCTGGACCGGCCAACAGCGCATCCTCGACACTGGCGGCCAGGTGGCCAAGTTCAACAAGCGCTTCGCCGGCATCGGCGCCCGCAAGTCCTCCTGATCCCGTCTGCCGCCCTCTTGAACGGGGGCGGCCCGCGATCCATGTCCTGAGCGTCGGCGGCGCCCATCCCGGGGCCGCCGAGCCTTCAGCGCCGGCCCGGTCGGGCGGTGCGTGCAGATAACCTTGCTGACTCAGGAGGTCGCATCATGAACACTCTCAACCTGTCCCCGCTGTTCCGCACCGCGATCGGCTTCGACCGGCTCGCGCGGCTGATGGACAACCCCGCGGCGGACGTCGCCTACCCGCCCTACAACATCGAGAAGACGGGCGATGACTCCTATGCGATCACGATGGCCGTGGCCGGCTTCGGCCCAGAGGACATCGAGGTCACGGTGAAGGAGAACACGCTGGTGGTCACCGGCCGCGCCGGCCAGGAGACCACGGGCGGCGAGGTGCTGTATCGCGGCATCGCCGGCCGCGCCTTCGAGCGCCGCTTCGTGCTCGCCGACCACATCGTGGTCGACGGCGCGGACCTCAACAACGGCCTGCTGCGCGTTGAACTGAAGCGCGTGGTGCCGGAGGCGCTGAAGGCCCGCCGGATCCCGATCACCGCGGGCAGCCGCCCGGCCCTGCAGGCCGCGGCGTAACCACCGGGGACGTGACGAACGGGGGAGGGGGCGGCAACGCCCCCTCTTCTTTTGTCAGGGCTTCCTGAAGTGTCAGGGCTTCCTGAAGAACGCGTCCGCGGCGGCGCGGTGGGCGCCCTTTCGGGCGATGTCCGCCTCCGCGCGCGCGATCTCCTCGCGCAGTTCCGCGATATAGGCCGTGAGTTCCCCGACCCCCCAGGAATCCAGCACCGGCCGCTCCAGCCGGGGCCGCTTGCGTGGCAGTTCGTCCTCGTCCTCGCGCATGGGCGCCCACCTTATCCGTCCCTTGACCCCATCCTGCCAGGGGGTCATATCCGAGCCAACCCGGCCCGGCCCCGCCTCGCGCGGCCGCGCCCCTGCCTGAACGCGTCCCCCTGGCGCATCCCCCCGAGCGCAGCCCCGAGGTGAGCACGATGAACCTGCCCCTGATGCCCAAGGCCACCGCCGTGTGGCTGATCGAAAAGACCGGCCTCACCTTCGAGCAGATCGGCACCTTCTGCGGCATGCACCCGCTGGAGGTGCAGGCGATCGCCGACGGCGAGGTCGCGCAGGGCATCGTCGGCTACGACCCGGTCGCCAACATGCAGGTGACGATGGAGGAGATCCGCCGCGGCGAGGCGGACCCGTCCTACCGGCTCAAGCTGCTGCCCTCGGCGCTGCCCACGCCCAAGCGCCTGCGCGGCGCCCGCTACACGCCGGTGGCCAAGCGCAACGACCGGCCCAACGGCATCGCCTACCTGCTGCGCAACTTCCCGCAGCTCGAGATCAACGACGTCGCCAAGCTGATGGGGACGACCAAGGAGACGGTGATCAAGGTGCGCGACCGCACGCACTGGAACGCCGCCAACATCAAGCCTCAGGACCCGGTGATCCTCGGCCTGTGCAGCCAGACCGACCTCAACAACGCCGTCGCCCGCGCTTCTGAGCGTCGGACGAAGCGGGGCGAGGCGGTTC
>JAJYFW010000458.1 GCA_021785335.1 Pseudomonadota bacterium | reverse complement strand
CGCTGGGCGTGGTGATGGCGGCAGTGTTCCTCGCCATCTGGTTTGGGCCGTACAAGCGGCTGCGCGCGACGACCGACACGGCCGAGGCGGCGGCGGCGATCAACGCCATACGCTGGCTGATCACGCTGAACCTGGCGCTGGGGCTGCTGGCGACGATGTTCGGGGGGATGGATTAGGCTGGCACTCGCCTAAGCCTCGCCGGCGATGCGGCGGATGAAGGAGCGGTCCTCGTTCAGGATGCAGCCCGCGGCCTCGGCCTGGCTCAGGCAGGCGATGGCGTCGGGGTCGGAGGCGAGTTTTTCGCGATAGCCCTCGTAGCTCGCGAGATCGGGGAAATCGATGAGCCCGAGCGCGGTGTTGGTGGGCCCCGCGATCCTGGTCGGCAGGTAGTAGGCGACGAGCCTGCCGCCGCAGCGCTCGATCGGCTGGCGCAGGGCGCGTGCGTAGGTCCCGAAGTCGGCGAGCTTGCGCGGGTCGAGTGTGTAGCGGATGCACAACGTCATCATCGGCGGTTCTCCTGATGGATTTCGCGCGCCGAGCGTGGCGCGGCGCGCGGTTGCGGTCACGCGCGAACGCTTCGGTCGCGGGCGAAGCGTTCCCGCGTGCGGCATGGGGCGGGTTGCCGTAGAATGGCTGCATGTCCCTCGGCCTGGCGCTTTCGGAAATCGGCGCGCTCGTGGGCGATCCCGCCCGCGCCAACATGCTCGCGGCGCTGCTCGACGGGCGGGCGCTGAGCGCCTCCGAGCTTGCGTGGTCGGCGCGCGTTGCGCCGGCGACCGCGAGCGGGCACCTGGCGAGGTTGGTCGCGGGCGGGCTGCTGAGCGTGACGCGGCAGGGGCGGCACCGATATTTCCGGGTCGCCTCGGCGGATATCGCCGGCATGCTGGAGAACATGATGGTGGTGGCGAGCCGCGCGCGACCGGCCGAGGAAAGGCGTCGCGCGACGCCGCGCATCAGCCCGGCGCTGCGCGAGGCCCGGACCTGCTACGACCATCTCGCGGGCCGCCTCGGCGTCGGGCTTGCCGATGCGCTGGTGGCGAGGGGAGTGGTCGCGCTGGGCGAGGAAGCGGGCGAGGTCACCGAGAGCGGGCGCGCGTGGCTGGCGGGATTCGGGCTGCCGCTCGATCGCGTGGGGCGGACGCGCCGCCTGTTCTGCCGGCCGTGCCTGGACTGGAGCGAGCGGAGACCGCACCTGGCCGGGGTGCTCGGGGCGATGCTGTGCCGACGCTGCGAGGAGCTTGGGTGGATCCGGCGCGAGCGCGACAGCCGCGCGGTTGCGGTGACGGACGCGGGGCGGCGCGGCTTCGCGGAGCGGTTCCGGGTGGACGCAGGGGCCGCGGTCGTCGCTGGGCGGTGACGGCGGCGGGCCGGCCGGTTCGCGGCCCGTGGCTCAGGCTGGAGCGGACTGGGTTGCGAAGTCCATCACGGCGGGGTCCTCGGCGCGCAGGCAGGCGGCGGCGTGGCCGGGGGCGAGGTCGCGCAGGGGGGGAATGGTCTCGGCGCAGGCGGCGACGGCGTGGCGGCAGCGGGTGCGGAAGACGCAGCCGGAGGGCGGGTTCAGGGGGCTCGGGATGTCGCCCTGGAGCAGCGTGCGGGCGGAGGCGAGGCCGGTCTCGGGTTCCGGGATCGCGGCGATCAGCGCCTGGGTGTAGGGGTGGCGGGGGGCGGAGAAGATATGTTTCGCCGGCGCAACTTCCATCACGCGGCCGAGATAGAGCACCATGACGCGATCCGCGGCGTAGCCGACGGTGGCGAGGTCGTGAGCGATGAGGAGCATGGCGAGGTTGCGGCGGCGCTGCAGGTCGATCAGCAGGTTGGTGACCTGGGCGGCGACCGAAACGTCCAGCGCCGAGACCGGTTCGTCGGCGACCAGCAGCACGGGGTCGCAGGCAAGCGCCCGGGCGATGCCGACGCGCTGGCGCTGGCCGCCCGAGAGTTGGTGCGGCAGGCGCTGCGCGAGGGTCTGGGGAAGGCCGACCTCCTGCATCAGGGCTGCGACGCGGTCCTCGCGCGCGGCGCGGGTGGAGCCGATGCCATGGATGATCAGCGGCTCGGCGAGGATCTCGCCCACGCGCATGCGCGGGTCGAGCGAGCCGTAGGGGTCCTGGAACACGGGCTGGGCGGCGCGGCGGAAGAGGTCGAGATCCGCACCCCGCAGGCGCTGGACGTTGCTGGAGTGAAACATGATCTCGCCCGCGCTGGGATCGGCAAGGCGCAGCACGCACTGGCCGATGGTGGTCTTGCCGGAGCCGGATTCGCCGACCAGGCCCAGGATTTCGCCGGGTGCCACGTGGAAGGAGACGTCGGTCACGGCGTGCAGCGAGAGCGGCGCGTGGAACAGGCCGCGGCGGATGGGGAAGCGGACGTTGAGGCCGCGGACCTCCAGCAGCGGGGCGGTCATGCGTCGAGCTCCGCGGCGCGGACGCAGCGAACGGAGCGGCCAGGGCCCATCGGGGTGAGCGGCGGCTGGGCGGTGTCGCACCGGCCGGGGCGAAAGGCGGGGCAGCGCGGGCCGAAGGCGCAGCCGGGCGGCGGATGGAGGGCGTCGGGGACGGCGCCGCCGATCGCGGGGAGGGTGAAATCCTCCTTGTTCATCCCGAGGCGGGGGACGGATTGCAGCAGGGCGCGCGTGTAGGGGTGGAGCGGACGGGCAATGACGTCGGCGACCGGCCCCTCCTCCACCGCGCGGCCGGCGTAGAGGACGAGGATGCGGTCCGCGACCTCGCGCGCAACGCCGAGATGGTGGGTGATGAAGAGCAGCGCCATGCCGCGCTCGGCGCGCAATTGTTTCAGGAGCGAGAGGATCTGCGCCTGGATGGTGACGTCGAGCGCGGTGGTGGGCTCGTCGGCGATGAGCAGCGAGGGGTTGCAGGCGAGCGCGATCGCGATCATCGCGCGCTGGCGCAGGCCGCCGGAAAGCTCGTGGGGGTACGCCTCCATGCGCCG
>JAJYFW010000018.1 GCA_021785335.1 Pseudomonadota bacterium | reverse complement strand
ATTCGCGACGCGGTCGCGATCGCGGCCGGCTTCACGTACCCGTCCGGCGCCGTGGTGCCGGTCACGATCGGCAACGTGAAGCAGGATTTCTACACCTCCGGCAGTTCCGCCTTCTCGCGCGACGGTGCGGGGATGGTGGTGGCGATGGAGAAAGGCTCCTATCTGGTCTCCGATTCGCCCGCGCCCGGTAACCGGACGATCACCAACCGGTTCAGCCTCAAGGGGTTCACCGCGGCGCATACCGCGATCGTGAAGGCATGTCCGCCGAAGTAGCGGCGCTCGACCGCGTACCCGCGCGCCCCCAGACCCCGGCGGCCGAAACACCGGCCGACTGGGGTGAGGCGGAGCGCGCGCGCATCCGCGCCAAGATCGCGCGTTTCGCGCCGCCGCCGGCGAAGGGCCCGGACGGACGGGTCGAACTGGTCGGCCTCTCGCGCGAGGAACTGGTCGCCGCCCTTGGCGGGATCGGTGAGCCGGCGTTCCGCGCCAAGCAGATCTGGCACTGGATCTACCACCAGGGTGCGACCGACTTCGCGCGCATGTCCACGATCGCGAAGCCGCTGCAGCAGAAGCTCGCGGAAAATTTCACCGTCACGCGGCCAGAGGTCGCGGCGGTGCAGACCAGCGCGGATTCGACGCGGAAATTCCTGTTCCGCTTCCGCGACGGCCGCGAGGCGGAGTCGGTCTACATCCCCGACCGCGAGGAGGATCGCGGCGCGGTGTGCCTTTCGTCGCAGGTCGGCTGCACGCTCTCCTGCCGGTTCTGCCACACGGGCACGCAAGTGCTGGCGCGCAACCTGGGCCCCGGCGAGATCGTGGGCCAGTTCATGGCGGCGCGCGACTCCTATGGCGAGTGGCCGTCGCCGAAGGGCGAGGCGCGGCTGCTCTCGACCATCGTGCTGATGGGCATGGGCGAGCCGCTCTACAACTACGACAACGTCGCCGCCGCGATGCGCATCGTCATGGACGGGGAGGGAATCGGGCTGTCGCGCCGGCGCATCACGCTCTCGACCTCGGGCGTGGTGCCGATGATGGATCGCGCGGGGGCGGAGCTCGGCATCAGCCTGGCGGTGTCGCTGCACGCCGTCACCGATGATCTGCGCGACGAACTGGTTCCGCTCAACCGCAAGTACCCGATCAAGGACGTGATCGAGGCATGCCGGCGCTACCCGGCCGCCTCCAACGCGCGGCGCATCACGTTCGAATACGTGATGTTGAAGGGTATCAATGATTCCGCGGCCGAGGCGCGCGCGCTGGTGCGCCTCATCGCCGGGATTCCGGCCAAGGTGAACCTCATCCCGTTCAATCCGTGGCCGGGCAGCCCCTACGAGACCAGCACGCCGGCGGCGATCGGGCGCTTCGCCGAGATCGTGAACGCCGCCGGGTTTTCCTCGCCGGTGCGCGCGCCGCGCGGGCGCGACATCCTCGCCGCCTGCGGTCAGCTCCGCACCGCGGCGGGGAAGCCGAGCGGCGGCTGAACCGCCTCGATCGCCTCGCCCGCCCGCAGCAGCAGGTCCTCGCGGAACCGGTCGGCGACGAGCTGCACGCCTGAGGGGAGTCCCTCGGCGAGCCCGGTCGGCACGGCGAGTCCCGGCAGGCCGAGGAGTGCGATCGGCAGCATGGGCGATTGCGCGGCGATCAGTTCGGCGCCGAGCTCGGCGCCCTTGATGTCCATGTCGACCGGCACCGGGCAGCGCCAGGAGACCGGCATCAGCAGGATCGGGTAGCGGGTGAAGAACAACGACCACTCGCGCGCGATCGTGTAGCGCCGCGCCAGCATCGCCAGCGCCTCGTCGCAGGACTGTTCCGGCACCGAGCCGGTGAAATGGCGCGCGCTCGCCCGGATTGCCGCGTCGCCATAGGTCTCGATCGCGGGCAGCATGGAGCGGCGCATGTCGCTGGCGGCGAAGGTGAGCCAGAGACGGTGCGCCTCGTCGAAGTTCGGGGGCGCTGCTTCCTCCACCGCGTAGCCAGTGGCGGCGAGCGCCTTGGCGGCGCGGCCCAGGGCGCCGGTGACCTGGGAATCGGCGCGGCCGTCGCAGAACAGAGCGACCTTGATCGGGGTCGCGGGCAGTGGGAAGTCGAAGGGCACGGGAACCGAGATCGGGTCGCGCGGGTCGGGCCGCGCCATGGCGGCGAAGGCGAGGCGGAGGTCCGCGATGTTGCGCGCGAGCGGCCCTTGCACCGACATCATCTGGCTGGACAGGCCGCGATCCTCGCTCATCGTCGAGTTGTAGGCGGGGATGCGCCCGACGGTGGGGCGCAGGCCGGCGATGCCGCAGGCATAGGCGGGGTAGCGCACCGAGCCGCCGATGTCATTGCCGTGGCCGACCGCCCCCATGCCGGTTGCTGTCGCGGCCGCGGCGCCGCCGCTGGAGCCGCCAGGCGTCGTGCCATGGTCCCAGGGATTGAGCGTGCGGCCGTGCAGGTCGTTGTCGGTGAACCAACGATAGGAAAAGGCCGGCGTGTTGCTGCGCCCGACGATGATAGCGCCGGTGCTGCGAAGGTTGTCCACCACCGGCGCGTTTTCCTTCGCGATGTTGTCGCGCAGCGCAACGATGCCGTTGGTCGTGGCACGGCCCTTCACGTCCACGTTGACCTTGATGGTGACCGGCACGCCGTGCATCGGCCCGAGCCGCGCGCCCTTCGCCTGCGCCTCGTCGGCCGCCGCCGCCGCCGCCAGCGCCTCATCCGCCATGACGTCGGGCAGGGCGTTGATCACCGGGTTCACTGCCGCGATGCGTGCGAGCACGCTCTGCGTGGCCTCGCGCGCGGAGAGGCGGCCGGCGCGGATCTCGGCGGCGATGTCGGTTGCGGTCATGCTCCAGGCGTCGGTCATGCGGTTCTCTCCTTGGTCGGGCGCAATGTTACGTGCCCGGGATCGCGATGGCGATCCGGCGGAATAGTCGCGCGGGGAGCGAGCCGCCCACCACGCCCTTCATCGGCGCGTTGTTGTCGTTGCCGGTCCATACGCCGATCACCGTGCCGTTGACGGCGCCGATGAACCAGGCGTCGCGGAAATGGTCGGTGGTGCCGGTCTTGCCCGCGACCACCACGCCCGGGATGGCGGCGGCGCGCGCCGTGCCGCGGCGCACCACGGCGGCCATCATGCGCACCATCATCGCGGCGAGGTTGGGGTTGATCGCGCGCTCCGGCGTGTCGCTCGGCAGCCTCGCTGGCCTGCCGTCGGCGGTGAGCGTGCGTAGCGCGTGCGGCACAACGCGGTAGCCGCCGTTGAAGAAGGCGGCATAGGCACCGCACATCTCCAGCAGCCCGACGCTGCCGGTGCCGAGCGCCACGGTCGCGTCGTTGGGGAGCTTGCCGGTGATGCCGAGGCTGCGCGCGACCGCGATCACCTTCGCGGGGCCGCCGGCGCGGCGTTCCAGCCGCACCGCCGCGGTGTTGAGCGACTGCGCCAGCGCCGTCTCCACCGTCACCTCGCCGCGGTAGGTCGGTTCGAAATCGCGCGGGTGCCACGAGCCACGCCGGATCGGCGCGTCCAGCACCATGCTGCCCGGCCGCGCGCCGGCCTCGAGGGCGGCGAGCCAGACGAACGGCTTGAAGGTGGAGCCGGCCTGGCGCCGCGCCATCACCGCGCGGTTGTAGCCACCTATCTGGTCGGGCCTGCCGCCCACCATCGCGCGCACGGCGCCGGTCGCGGCGTCCATCACCACCACCGCGACCTCGGAGGCGTGCGCGGCGCGGGCGGGGCCGGCGAGATAGGCGGCGACCGCGTGGTCCACGACGCGTTGCAGGGGCGCGTCCAGCGTCGTCATCGCCGTGGCGTCGGTGCCCTGCGGCAGTGCCTGGCGCGCCTGCTCGACCGCCCAGTCAGCGAACCAGCCCGCGCTGTCGGTGGGCGGGGGGAAGACGATGGAAAGCGCCGCCCGGCGCGCCTCGGCCAGGGTGATGTAGTGGGAACGCACCATCGCCGCGAGTACGACGCGCGCCCGCTCCGCCGCCGCGCGGGGATTGGTCTTGGGCGAGAAATACGAGGGCGCGCGCGGCAGCCCGGCAAGCACCGCCGCCTGCCACAGCGACAGGTGCCGCGCGGAGACGCCGAAATAGGCATGCGCGGCGGCATCGATGCCCCAGGCGCCGGCGCCGTAATAGACGCGGTTGAGCCAGATCTCGAGGATCTCGCGGCGGGTGAAATGCTGCTCCAGCCAGAAGGTGAGCAGCAGTTCCTGCGCCTTGCGCCGCCAGGTGCGGGCGTTGGTGAGGAACAGGTTCTTCGCCACCTGCTGCGCAATGGTCGAGCCGCCCTGGACGATGCGCATGTGCCAGAGGTCGACCGCCATGGCGCGGAGGATGCCGATCGGGTCGACGGCGCCGTGCTCCCAGTAGCGGCGGTCCTCCACCGCGACGACGGCCTGCGGCACGTAGGCCGGCAGCTGCGACAGGCGCATCGGCGCGCCGACCAGATCGCCGAACGTTGCGAAGGTGGTGCCGCGGTCGTCCACCAGCGTCAGGCTGGGGCGGCGGACGGCCCGCAGCGCGGTCGAGGGCGGCGGCAGGTCCCACGCCAGCGACAGCAGCAGCAGCCCGCCGGCCACGCTGCCCCAGACCGCGGTGTAGATCGCCCATTTGAACAACCGCCATGAGAGCGACGGGCGCGCGCGGGGGCGCCGCGGCGCCGGGCGTGCCCGCCCGCGGCGGCGTGCGCGCGGGGCGGGTCGTTGCGTGGGGCGGGCCAGGGGTTGCGGGCGAGGCACGGTAATGGGTTAGCGCCGTAGCCGGTGCCGCCGCCAGATGGCGCGCCGGATCGCGATCAGGCGGCGCTGGTCGGCGCGGATTGCGGGCGTGGCAGCGCGGAGCCGGTTTCGAGCAGGCTCTTCAGGCTCGACAGAATCTGCGGCCAGCCGCCGGACACCGCTTCGATGACCTTCGAGGGTGCACGCGGGCTTTCGTGCACCACCGTCAGCTTCACCATTTCTCCCGCAGGCTCCAGCGTGAAGGTGGCGCGGACCTCGCCCTCCGCCTTCAGGTCCTCCCGCCATTGGTGTCGCCAGGACAGCATCAGGCGGCGCGGCTTCTCGACCTCCAGCACCTCGCCGAGATCCGTCACCCTCCCATCCTGGTAGGCCATCTTCCACGCGGCCCCCTCCTTCCACGTGCTTTCGAGCCGCACGCCGAACCAGTAGCGGGCGGTGAAGTCCGGGTCGGTCAGCGCCGTCCACAGATGCTCCGCCGTGGTGCGGATATACGTGACGTAGACGAAACGATCTCCATTCATCGGCCCTCTCCCTCGAGGTTGCGTTTGAGGTCGGCGAGCGCCCTGACGGCTCCCCGCCGGTATTTGCCGATCCAGCGATCCGCGATCGACTGGATCGGCATCGGGTTGAGGAAATGCAGTTTGCGGCGCCCGTCCCTGAGGGTCGCCACGAGGTTCGCCGCCTCCAGGATCGCGAGATGTTTGCTCACGGCCTGGCGGGTCATCGCGAGCCCCGCGCAGAGCGCGCCGAGCGTCTGCCCGTCCTGCGCATGCAGCCGGTCCAGAAGCTGGCGCCGTGCGGAGTCGGCCAGCGCGCGAAAGACATCGTCGTCGGCTCCCTCGTCGTGCATGCGCGCCAATATGCAACCAAAAAGTTGCCTAATCAAGCGCCCTGACTTGCCCGGGCGAGGCGGGCGTGGAACCGTCGCGCCATGGACAAGACCGCGGTGGAAAAAATCATCGGCGCGCATGCGGGCCAGGAGGTCGCCGCCGGCGACGTGGTGACGGCACGCGTCGATCGCGTGCTGCTGCACGACGTTACCGGGCCGATCGCGCTCGACCAGTTTCGGGCGATGGGCGCGCGGCATCTCGCCGATCCGCACGCCGTGGCGCTGGTCAACGACCACATCGCGCCGGCCAAGGACGTGATCAGCGCCACCAACCTGGCGCGGATGCGCGAGTTCGCGGTGGCGTATGGCGCGCGGCTGTTCGATGTCGGCGCCGGTATCGAGCACACGCTGCTGCCGGAACAGGGGCTGGTGGCGCCGGGCGGCCTCGTCGTCGGCACCGACAGCCATACCTGCACCGCTGGCGCCTTCGCCGCGCTCGGCATCGGGCTCGGCTCGTCGGACATCGCGGCGGCGATGGCGCTGGGCAGCTTCTGGCTGCCGGTGCCGGCGACAATCCGCGTCGTGTTCCGGGGCGCGCCGGGCCGGTTCGTAGCCGGCAAGGACCTCATCCTCGCCGTGCTCGGGCGCATCGGCACCGACGGCGCGCTCGACCGCGCGCTGGAGTTCACGGGCGAGGGCATCGAGGCGCTGGGCATGGAGGCGCGGATGGCGCTCTGCAACATGGCGGTGGAGGCGAGTGCGACCACCTGCTTCGTGCCGCCCGATGCCGCGACGCGCGCATGGGCCGAGTCGAAGGGCGTTGCCGCGCGCTATGTCGAGAGCGATCCCGACGCCGCCTGGGACAGCGAGGTCGAGATCGATCTCGGCGCCACGGGGCCGCTCTGCGCGCGGCCCTTCTCGCCGGCCAACGTCGCGAGCGTGGAGACGGTGGCGCGCGAGGCCGGGCCGCTTGCGATCCAGCAGGTCTATATCGGCAATTGTTCCAATGGCACGCTTACGGATCTGCGTCAGGCGGCGGAGGTGCTGCGCGGGCGGCGCGTGGCGCGAGGCGTTACCGCCGTCGCGGTGCCGGCGACGCGCGCGATATACCGTGCCGCGATCGCGGAGGGCGTGATTGACGCGCTGGTCGAGGCTGGCGTGGTGATCGGCCCGCCCACCTGCGGCGCCTGCGCGGGGCTGCACATGGGTGTGCTCGCCGCGGGCCAGCGGGCCGTCGCCACCATCAACCGCAACTTCCGCGGCCGCATGGGGGCGGCGGACGCGGAGATCTATCTCGCCAACGCCTATGTCGCGGCAGCCTCGGCGGTGGCCGGAAGGCTCGCGCATCCGGAGGAGGTGCTCGCATGATCCTGCGCGGGGCGGCGCATCGCTATGGCGACGACATCGACACCGACGTGATCATTCCGGCGGCGTCGCTCGCCTTCGGCGATGCGTCGATGTTCGCGCGGTTGTGCATGACGCCGCTCGACCCCGCGTTCCCCGATCGGGTGCGGCGCGGCGACATCATGGTGGCCGGGCGCAATTTCGGCTGCGGCTCATCGCGCGAACAGGCGCCGATGGCGTTGCAGGCGGCGGGGATCGCGGCCGTCGTCGCGATCTCGGTCGCGCGCATCTTCCATCGCAATGCGATCAACCGCGGCCTGCCGGTTCTGGTCTGCCCCGAGGCGGTGGCGGCGATCGGCATGGGCGAAATGATCGCGGTGGATCCCGTGGCGGAGACCGTCACCCTCGGCAACCGCGTGTTCAACGCCGCGCCGGTGCCGCCGGCGATGCGCGCGATCCTCGACGCCGGCGGCCTGGTGCCCTTCGTCCGTGCCGAGCTTGCGAGGCGGGAGGCGCTCATCCAGTCTGCCGCGCGACGCAGCGAGGGGCAGGCATGAAGGGCATTTTCATCGACGCGGGTCCGGAGCTTTCGGAGGTGTTCAAGGCCGTGGTCCGGCCCACCGACCCGCCGGTCCGCGTCAACCGCGCCGAGAACGTGACGCCAGCGGAACTGGCCGCGCTGCTCGCCGGATACGACTTCGTGCTCGACGACCACAGCCGCATGCCGACCGCGGAACTCGCGAGGACGCCGGGGCTCCGGCACATCATCTTCCTCGGTACGGGCGCGCGCAGCTACATGAACCCCGAGGAACTGGCGACCCAGGGGCAGACGGTCCACATCATCCGCGGCTATGGCGACACCGCGGTCGCCGAGCATGCTTTCGCGCTGATGTTCGCCGCGGCGCGAGGGATCGCGACGATGGACCGCGGCGTGCGCGCCGGGGGCTGGCCGCGCACGGCGGGGCCGCAGCTCACGGGCAAGACGCTGGGACTGTTGGGCTATGGCGGCATCGGCGCGGAGATGGCGCGGCTCGCGCGCGGCATCGGCATGAAGGTGCTGGCGTGGAACCGTACGACGCGCAGCGCCGAGGGCGTGGACTTCGTCGACCTGGACACGCTGCTTGCCGAAAGCCGCGTGCTGTCGATCCACCTGCTCCTCAACGACGAGACCCGCGGCTTCCTCGATGCCGGGCGGCTGGCGAAGCTGCGGCGCGACACGATCCTGGTGAATACGGCGCGGGCGGCGCTCGTCGACGAGGCGGCGATGATCGCGGCGCTGCGTGAGGGCAGGCTGGCGCATGCGGCGCTCGACGTCTTCCTCGAGGAGCCGCTGCCGTCGGGCCACGTGCTGACCACGCTGCCGAACGTCACGCTGTCCGCCCACTCCGCCTTCCGCACGCCGGAGGCGAGCGAGAAACTGGTCCGCATGGCGCTCGATATTGCGTGCAAGGTTGCCGCCAGGGGATAAGCGGCGCGCTATGTCCAGGGCTGGGCCCGCCTGGCGGAATGGCAGACGCAGCGGACTTAAAATCCGCGGCCCTTTGGCGTGGGGGTTCGAGTCCCCCGGCGGGCAGGCTCCTGGCGATGGAATTCCGCCGCATCCGGCGCCTGGGCGGCTGCCGGCCGGGCGGCGGGTCTATGCGGTCGGCGACATCCATGGGCTCGACGAGCGGCTCGGCACGCTGCATTCGCTGATCGCGGAGGATCTGCGCGCGCGGCCGGCCGCCGCGGCCACCGTGGTGCACCTCGGCGACTACATCGATCGCGGGCCGGATTCCGCCCTGGTGCTGGCGCGGCTTGCCGGCCTCGAGCGGATCGGCAAGGCCCGCGTGGTCAACCTGATGGGCAATCACGAGCGCACCTTCCTCGACGCGCTCGCGGGTGACGCGCCGGCGGCAACGGATTTCCTGTACAACGGCGGCCGTGCGACGCTCGCGAGCCTCGGTATCGATCCCGCGACGCCGGCGGCGGCGTGGCGCGCGCGCATGCCGCAGGCGGCGCTCGGCTTCCTGTGCGGGCTCTCGCTCGTCCATCGCGAGGGCGGCTATCTCTTCGCGCATGCCGGCATCCGGCCAGGCATCGCGCCCGATGCACAGGCGCCCGCCGACCTGCTCTCGATCCGCCAGCCTTTCCTCGCCACGGACGCCGAACTCGGCGCCGTCGTGGTGCACGGGCACACGCCGGGCGAGGCGCCGGTGATCCGCGCCAACCGCATCGGCGTCGACACCGGGGCGGTCTATGGCGGGCCCCTCACGGCCGCCGTTCTCGAGGGCGAAACCGTCGGATTTCTCGCCGCCTGACGCGCCGCGCGAGCGGGTCCGCGCGGTTTGACCCGGCTCCGCACGCAGCCTAGCGTGACGCCCTCATTGTTCTTGGGGAGAAACGCAGCATGGCCAACAACGTCAAGAAACGCTGGGCGGACGGTAAGGCGGTCGTCAACGGGTGGCTCGCCATTCCGTCCGGGTTCTCGGCGGAAGTGATGGCGCAGTGCGGCTTCGACTCGGTCACCGTCGACCTGCAGCACGGCGTGCAGGACTACCTCTCCATGGTGTCCTGCTTCCAGGCGATGCAGCCGCACCCGGTGACGCCCATGGTGCGTGTGCCGTGGAACGAGCCCGGCATCATCGGCAAGGTGCTCGACGGCGGTGCCTATGGCGTGATCTGCCCGATGGTGAACACCAAGAAGGAGGCCGAGGCCTTCGTCGCAGCCTGCAAGTATCCGCCGATGGGCACGCGCAGCAACGGCCCGATCCGTGCCGCGATGTACGGCGAGGCGACCAACTACCAGAAGGTCGCCAATGGCGAGACGCTGTGCATTCCGATGATCGAGACCCGCACGGCGGTGAAGAACCTCGAGGCGATCCTCGATGTCGAGGGGATCGCCGGCGTCTATATCGGCCCGTCCGACCTCGGCTTTTCCTATGGGCTCGTGCCCAAGCTCGACCGCGAGGAGCCCGAGATCCTCAAGATCTACGACAAGATCATCAAGGAATGCGGCAAGCGTGGCATCCATGCCGGCATCCACACCGGGGGCGCCGCCTATGCCGCGCGTGCGATCGGCATGGGCTTCCGCCTCGTCACCATCGCCAATGACAGCGGGCTGATGGCGATGGCGGCGCGGGCGGCGGTGGCCGAGACGCGCAAGGGCAGCAAGGGCATCGCCTGAGTCGAAAAGGTGCAGGTCGACAAGGGGTAAGTGATGGCGCCGCCGCTCTTCATCCGTCTCCACGATAGCGACGGCGTCGTCATCGCCCGTGCCACGCTGCTGCCTGGAACCGAGGTCGCGGGCGTTACCGCGACCTCGCGCATCCCGGCGGGGCACAAGGTCGCGGTGCGAGCGCACAACCCGGGGGAGCCGATCCGCCGCTACGGGCAGATCATCGGCTTCGCCACGCAGAATATCGCGCCCGGCGAGCACGTGCACGTGCACAACTGCGCGATGGGCGATTTCGCCCGCGACTATGCCTGGGGCGTCGATGCGCGTCCCACTGCCTATGTCGAGAAGCCAGCTCATTTCATGGGCATCAGGCGCCCGGACGGGCGGGTCGCCACGCGCAACTACATCGGCATCCTGACAAGCGTGAATTGTTCCGCCCACGTGGCGCAGCTCGTTGCCGATGCGTTCCGGCGCAACCCGTTCGGCGATGCCGATCCGCTGGTGGATTATCCCAACGTCGATGGCGTCGTGGCGCTGACGCACAAGACCGGCTGCGGCATGACGCAGAACGAGCCGCTCGCGCTGCTGCGCCGCACGCTCGGCGGCTATGCGCGGCATCCGAATTTCGCCGCCGTCGTCGTGCTTGGCCTCGGCTGCGAGGTGAACCAGCTCGGCGGCCTGGTGCAGGAGCAGAAGCTCGCCGGGCGGCTGCGCAGCATGGACATCCAGGAGATGGGCGGCACCCGCAAGACGGTGGAGGCGGGCATCGCCTTCGTGCGCGAGGCGCTGGCGGACGCCAACAAGGTCCAACGCGAGAGCGTGGCGGCCGCGCATCTCACCGTGGCGCTGCAATGCGGCGGCTCGGACGGGTATTCCGGCATCACCGCGAACCCGGCGCTGGGCGCGGCGAGCGACCTCCTCGTGCGGCATGGCGGCACCGTCATCCTCTCGGAGACGCCGGAGACCTATGGAGCGGAGCATCTGCTGACCCGCCGGGCCACCAGCCGCGAGGTGGGCGAGAAGCTCGTCGGCCTGATGCGCTGGTGGGAGGACTACACGCGCCGCGAGGGGGCGGAGATGAACGCGAACCCGTCGCCCGGAAACAAGGCGGGCGGGCTCACGACCATTCTCGAGAAATCGCTCGGCGCCATGGCCAAGGCGGGCAGCACCAACCTCGTCGATGTCGTGGCCTATGCCGAGGAGGTCAAGGCAAAGGGCTTCGTGTTCATGGACACGCCCGGCTACGACCCGGTGGCGGCGACGGGCCAGGTCGCGGGCGGGGCGAACCTC
>JAJYFW010000017.1 GCA_021785335.1 Pseudomonadota bacterium | reverse complement strand
CGCCGCGCGGCCGCGCGGCAGCCAGGCGGCATAGGCCTCCACCGCGCCGTCGCCGGCGGCGAGGTCCTCGGCGGCGGCACGCTCGGCATCGAGCCGGCGGCGGGCCGCGCCTGCAGCGGCCTCCGCCTGGTCCTGAACCGCCTGGGCTTCGGCGAGGGCGCGCGCGGCTTCCTCCAGCGCGCGGCGTCGCAGGCGGCGCAGGCTCGCGAGGGCGGCGGGCGTCATCCGGCGGGATCGGCGAGGATGGCGGCGAGTTGCGCGAAGCCGGATCCGGGGTCGCGGCGTTCGCTGGGCGCCTGGCGCAGCAGCGCCTCGATCGCCGGGGCGGCGGCCAGCGCCGCGTCGGCGGCGGCGTCCGCCCCGCGCTGGTAGGCGCCGAGACGCACCAGGTCCGCGAGGTCGGCGGCCTGGGCGAGGGCCGCGCGGGCGGCGGCGGCGGCGCGCGCCTCGTGCGCCTCAAGGCAGCCCGGCACGGTGCGAGAGAGCGAGCGCAGCACGTCCATCGCGGGGTAGCGGCCGGATTCCGCGATGCGGCGGTCGAGCACCACATGGCCGTCGAGAATGCCGCGCACGGCGTCCGCCACCGGCTCCGTCATGTCGTCGCCGTCCACCAGGACCGTGGCAAAGAGCGTGATGCTGCCTCCCCTCCTGCCATCCCGGCATTCCGCGCCGGGCCCGGCGCGCTCCAGCAGGCGGGGCAACTCGGCGAAGACGCGGGGCGGGTAGCCGCGCGCCGCGGGCGGCTCGCCGGCGGCCAGGCCGATCTCGCGCAGGGCGGCGCAGAACCGCGTCACGCTGTCGAGCAGCAGCAGCACCTTCGCCCCCTCGTCGCGGAAATGCTCGGCGACCGCCATCGCGGCGCGGGCGGCCTCGCGCCTCGCAAGCGGCGGCGCGTCGGAGGTGGCGATGACGATGACGGAGCGCGCGAGCCCCTCGCCGAGATCGTCCTCGAGGAAGGAGCGCACCTCGCGCCCGCGCTCGCCGACCAGGCCCGCGACCACGACATCCGCGCCGGCATCGCGGGCGAGCATGCCGAGCAGGGTCGATTTCCCCACGCCCGGCCCGGCGAAGAGGCCCAGGCGCTGGCCCTCGCGGCAGGTGGCGAAGAGGTCGAGCGCGGCGACGCCGAGGGTGAGGCGCGGGCCCAGACGCGAGCGGGTGGCGGCGGCGGGTGGCGCGGCATCGAGCGGTGCGGCCCTTGCGCCGCGCGGCAGCGGCCCGCGCTGGTCCACCGGGTTGCCGAGCGGATCGAGCACGCGGCCGAGCCAGGCCGCGCATGGGTAGAGCGAGCTGGGGAGGGGGCGCAGGCCCCCGCTGCAAAAAGTGACACGCACCCCGTCGCCCGGCGCCAGCCCGGTGGTGGCGGCGAAGGGCATCGCGATGGCGCGGCCGGGGGCAAAGCCGACCAGTTCCGCCGGGATCGGGGCGGCGTCGCGCGGGTGCAGCGTGACGCCGCGCCGATGCCGGCGAGGCCGCCGAGGCCCGCGACCTCCACCGCGAGGCCGCGCACGGCGGCGACGCGGCCCTCGACGATCGCGGGCTCGACGCCGGCGAGGGTTTCGGCGGCGGTGCACAACCGTGAGTTGAGAGCGTGGGGGCGGGCAAAAAGGGGCATTCTCGACAATTGAGACGAACATGAGGGCGTTCTCCATCGAATTTGCGCTGCTGTGATGAAAATTGAGTGGACATCGAAGCGAACGAGGCGGCTGAATAAAACCATAGGTTGTGGGGAGGCAGAGGAATGCGTGTCCTTCTGGTTGAAGACGATCTGGTGGCCGCGCGCGGCATCGCGCTGATGCTCCGCGGCGGCGGCGCCGTGGTGGACCAGGCGGACACGGGGGAGGAAGCGCTGGAGCTCGCCCGCCACTACGACTACGACATCGTCGTGCTCGACCTCATGCTGCCGGATATCGAGGGGTTCGAGGTGGTGCGGCGCATGCGCGCGGCGCGGGTGGAAACGCCGGTGCTGATCCTCTCCGGCCTCAACCGCCCGTCCGCGAAGGTGAAGGGCCTCGGCGCCGGGGCCGACGACTACATCACCAAGCCGTTCGACCAGGCGGAGCTGCTGGCGCGGCTGCAAGCCGTGGTGCGGCGCAGCAAGGGGTTCAGCCAGCCGGTGCTGCACGCCGGCAACGTCAAGCTCAACCTCGACAGCCGGGAGGTGACGGTGGACGGCAAGGAGGTCCACCTCACCGGCAAGGAATACGCGATCCTGGAGCTGATGGTGCTGCGCAAGGGCATGGTGCTGACGAAGGACGCGTTCCTCAACCACCTCTACGGCGGCATCGATGAGCCGGAGATGAAGATCATCGACGTGTTCATCTGCAAGCTGCGCAAGAAGCTGGCGCAGGCCGGGGCAGACAACCTCATCGGCACGGTCTGGGGGCGCGGCTACATGGTGCGCGACCCCGAGCGGGCGGCGGAGCGTGCCGGCGAACGTGCCGGGGAGCCCGCGATGCCGGTGCATGGCCGCGACGAGACGCGGGTGCTGGCGGCCTGAGGGGGCGCTGGGCGCGGGAGGCCAGGCGCGGGTTCGTCAGACGCCGTGCCAGAGGGCGGCGAGCGTGCCTTCCGCGACCAGGGTGCCGCCGGCGAAGCGGTTGGCCATGCGGCGCGCGCGCGCGGAGCGCAGCCGCGCGGCAAGGCGCGTCGCCAGCAGCGTGTAGGAGCCGTCCACCACGAGCCCGCAGGCGATCACCGTCGCCGCCATGATCGCGACCTGCGGCGCGAGCGGCGAATGGGGGTCGAGGAACTGCGGCAGGAACACCGCGAAGAACAGCACGCCCTTCGGGTTCAGCACTGTCGTCGCGTAGGCGTGCAGGAAGGCGCGGCGGCGCGAGCGCGGCGGCCTCGCCGCTTCCGCCGCCAGGGGCGCGCGCCAGGCGAGGATGCCGAGCACCACGAGGTAGAGCGCGCCGCCCAGCTTCAGCACCGTGAACGCCTCGGCGGAGGCCGACAGCAGCGCGCCGACGCCGAATGCCGCCGCGAGCAGGATCGTGGCGTCACCGAGCGCGGTCGCGGCGACGACGGCGAGCGAGGTGCGCCTGCCGGTGGTGATGGCGTAGGAAACGATGACGGCGACGACCGGGCCGGGCGCGGCCGCCATCAGCGTGTAGGCGAGCGCGAAGGCGAGCCAGATGAGCGGGTGCATCCGGCCCTGATAGGCGGCTGCGCGCGGCGCGCGGTGGTCCGCCTCCGCCGCGCGCGGCCAGACCGGGATATCAGGCGGCGAGCTTGAGGCCCGTCGCGTCGAAGGCGGCGAACAACTTCTGCGCGGCCTCCGCCGGGAGCGGCAGGTGCGGCGGGCGGATGTGGTTCCACGCCGCGTCGCCGGTCCGCCGCGCCACCAGCGCCTTCAGCCCCGGGATCAGCGGCGCGGAGGTCACGGCCTTGCGGATCGCGGAGAGCTGCGTCTGCGCCGCCTCGGCCGCCGGCGTGCCGGCATTGGCGTAGACCACGGCGCTCACGGGGCAGCCGACATTGGCCGCCGCCGTGATGCAGCCGGCGCCGCCCGCGCGCAGCAGGTCGTGCAGCGCGCCGTCGTCGCCGCAATAGACCTCGAAGCCCTCGGCCGCGAAGGCATCGACATAGGATTTGGTGTTGGCGAAGTCGCCGGAGGAATCCTTGATCCCCTGGAACACGCCGGGGTGCGCGGCGCGCAGGCGGGCGATCAGCGGCACCGTGATCGGCACCGCGGACTGCGCCGGGAAATGGTAGAAATAGATCTTCGCCGCGCCCGCGATGCGCTTCGCCACCTCCGAGTAGTAGGCGAACAGCCCGTCCTCGCTCGGACTCTTGTAGAAGAAGGGCGGCAGCAGCAGGCAGCCGCGCGCCCCGAGGGAGGCCGCGTGGCGCGTCAGCTTCACCGTGTCGGCGATGTTGGTGGTGCCGGTGCCGGGCAGCATCACGCGCCCGGGGATGCCGCGCGCCACCAGGCCCTCGAGGATGGCGATACGCTCCTCGATGCCGAGCGAGTTCGCCTCGCCCGTCGTGCCCAGCACGCCGAGCCCGTTGCAGCCATTGGCCAGCAGCCACCGCGAATGCGCCGTCATGCGGTCGAGATCGACCGAGAGGTCGGCGTTCATCGCCGTCAGCACCGCGGCGTTCACGCCGCCATAGATCGCGTTCTTCAGCATGTCGGTGTCTCCGGTTGAGTGGTCTGCCTGGACATGGCGTCAGGCGAGCTCGGGCGCGCGGCGGCGCGGGCGGCGGCCCGGCCACTCGGCGATGTGGTGCTCCAGCGGCCCCGCGTCGCGCTCGCTCACCACGCGGCCGATGACGGAGGCGCCGGACTCGACCACGCTCTCCGCCGTGCCGCCGCGCAGCGGGTGCCAGGGCGGCAGGTTCCTGCCCTCGGCGAGCAGGCGATAGGCGCAGGAGGGCGGCAGCCAGTCGCACTTGCGCACGATTTTGGGCGTGAGGCGAATGCAGTCCGGCACGCGGCGCCTGCGGTTGGCGTAGTCGCGGCAGCGCGCGGTGTTGGTATCGAGCAGGCGGCAGGCGACGTTGGTGAAGGACAGCCCGTTCGTGTCCTCGTCGCGCAGCTTGTGCAGGCAGCAGCGCCCGCAGCCGTCGCAGAGCGATTCCCACTCGCGCTGGGTCATCGCCTCGAGCGTCTTGGTTTCCCAGAAGGGCGGCATGCGCGAAGGTTTAGGCAGGAAGCCCCCGGAAGGCCAGGGGCGGATGCCCAGCGGGGAAGGCCAGGGGGGAAGAGGGGGTATAGCGATATCCCGCTGACTTTACACTTCTGGCAGCACCGCCCGCGGTTAGGTATAGCGTGGATGAACGCCATCGCACGTGCAAAACCAAGCCAATATTGTCTCTACTATTTATAGCACTCCACATGGATAAGCGAAATCCCAGCCGCGCACAGACGGATAAAAACCGACCAATATCTGCTTACCTATTGGAAATTATATGGATAACTCTAAGATGGGTGTGCGTTTATACTTAGGGTTCACAAAACCAGAATAGGAATCGCCGCAAGTCGTACCCCCTCCACCAAGAGGCCAGAACCTATTATCGGGTTTTCCAAAAAGTTTCGTATAAAGTTTTCTTGTTTCTTGATATGATTTATACATCGCGGGGCGAGTTTCGTCTGTCGCCGGAATGTGATCTACCATCGCGTCCCGATCAACATTCGGCCTATCACCATTTTTATCGTTCACATTGTTTATGGCATTTTGTTCCGCCCGCTTATCAGTCCAATCGGTAAAATAATGCTTGCCGATCCGAGGTTGCGGACCGTACGCCCCAAATATTTCCGTACAAAACCGTACATATTCTGGAGTATGTAATATAAAAAAGTGCCAAAACATGTCTACGGGGCCGGATGGGGCATTTCGTCTGCTTGGGTAAATAAGAGCAACAGTCACAAATCTCTTGAATTCTACTCCTAAGCGCACCGAGACATCCTCATCCACAGTAAGTTTAAACCGGCGAAAATATGGCACCAGAGGGAATAATTGTTCCGGTGAAAACCGTCGTATTTTAGAGACAACAAAGTTATTGGTGAGAAAATTGAAATCGTACGTACGGAGAGCGTCGATTCTTTCAACCGTCTCCTTGTCCGCAACTTCCTGTGTAACGGAGTCGGGGATGGGGTCCTGAATGGTGATCGGACCGTATTTTATGGCCATTGTCGACCTCGCTCTTTGGTTAGCCACATATTGCGCGGAATGATTTCATCTTGGCAAGCATCTCCATCATGATCCGATGGAAGTGGCATGACTGGACGCCCTTTATGTATAGGTTTGGAGGCAACCCAACACTCATTTTCTGTTGCAACACCGGCACTTCAGGGGGCGGCTTTAGAGACCGTTTGACAATGCTACTCCGGCGGTTATTCGACAGTGGTTTGCTGTGCTCCGGTGCTCACGATCTCCAGATCGCTCCGCTCCGGTGCTCGCAAACCACCGCCGGGCGGCTCGCTCGCGCGAGCCCCTGACTCACCGGAACGCATTCTCAAACGGTCTCTTAGATGAGACCCGGTGGTGGCTTCTGCTTGGATCCCTCAAGTGCGACTAGCCTCTGACCCACCGTTAGGTATGGTCGATCACCGCCAGCAGCGACTGGATCAATGGTTGGGAAGCCTTCCGCTTCCCGGCGACGATCCTCGCGAGGTTGCCGTCGTCGACCCCAGCGGTGCGGGCTATTTGCCGGATGCCGTGGCGCTTGCAGGCTTGGCGTATGGCTTGGAGGCTGTCAGCGACGATGCTGGCCTCCCGATCCCGCTTCGCGTTCAGCCCGGCCACGGCCCTCGCCAGCGCTCCCAGCGCGCCCGCCGATGGCGTGCTCACCCCGCTCACGACTGAAGAAACATGCTGCCGCGAGACGCGTGCGCGTTCCGCGACGGCCCGGGCACCATGCCGACGGATACCTTCGCGAACCATGGCGAGCATCTGCTGGTGATCGCTGGGCATGGTCCCGTATTCGGTTTGCGCATCGGGTGCTTCGCCGAGGTGGAACTGCTCCTCCCAGCGGTGAGCCTCCTTGCCGATGAAGTGGATCGCTATGACGCGGACGTGCAGTGGGTGGGTGGTCCCAGCGTCCCGGTACTCGCCGCCAAGCGCCTTGCGGTCAGGGTGTAGGTGATAGCGGACGAGAGCCTGGTTGACGGTCTTGAGCTGGCGCCTGGACACTGGCTCGCCGGTCTCCCTATCGAAGCAGTGGGCGGCGGCGCGGACTGGATCGCGATCATATGGCGCAACGGCGCGGGGCAGGTTCTTCGAGGCCCTGGAGCGGCTATGCTTCCTTGCTTTGCCGGGTTCGGCCTCAAGCTCCGCGTCTCGTTCAAGTCGCTTGGCCTGGAAGGCCAGCAGGAAGTTGAAGGGCCGTACCTGCTGCCGGTAGGGCTTGCCCGCGTTGTATCGCTTGAACCAGCCGAGCAGCTGCGGCGTCGTTGCCGCGTAGCGGCTCACAGCGGGCTGGTCGAAGTTGGGCAGGTCATGCAGTCGTACCTGCTCAGGGTGGCCCTCCAGCACCGCCTGGATAATGCGTACCCACACGTCATGCTGCCACCGCGAGACATCAGGGTTGGCGCGACCGGCGAGCGGGGGCGGGATCGAGGCGGGCCGTGCAGCATCGCCGTAAGGATCACGCATGTGCCCAAGCCCGTGCGCTGATGCCTTCCGAAGGATCGGCCGACCATCCTCCCCGACATTGAACATGGCGTAGCGCTTCGGCGACACGGCGAAGCAGTAAAGCGGCGCCAACTCCCGAGATGGTGAACCCTCGGCACCGACGGCGAAGTTGGTGTCTTCGAGCTTCAGCACGGACGCCCTGCCAGCCCGCCCACGATACGGGTTGAGCGGCGCGAACCAGTTGCGGATCGCCTCCACCTTCGCGTGGAAGGTGACCTCCCCCATGTCGGCTGGCCGAGCAATGGCCATGCTGTCCGTGTCGCAGAACACCCATTCCAGGCCGCTGTCTCGGATCCTGCGCTCGGTCAGCGCCAGCATCAGGCGAGCAGCGCCCGTGATCAGGGTGCCGAGCAACGGATGGAAGTAGCGGCCGGCTTCCTCGATCTGCGCGAGGGTGCAATCGAACGCGTCCCCGTTGGCGTATCCCTGGGCGTGGACGGGCTCGGGCAGCTCGTTCGGGTTCAACTCGATGAAGATGCCGTAGCTGGTGGCGTTGGCGAGTATCTTCACGGCCTGCTGGGCCATGTCGCGGCGGGCCTCGTCGTCGCTGTTGGGCGCGACCTCTTGCCCCCGGATGTCGCTGCGCAGCTCGATGAGCCGCCGGATGAAGTCGTCCTCCACCGGGTCGATGCGGTAGCGGTCATCGCCGAGGATCGAGACCGGGAGCAATGAGGCTTGCCGGTCCATGGGCTCGAAGCGGATTGCCTGGAGAACCTTCGGTGGCTTTCCACCGAGCAGCGTCGCGGTGATGCAGTCGGCGAGCGTGAACCACATCGGCGTTGTTGCAGCGAGATGGCTGAGGCCGATGGTGTAGTGCGTCTCGCCGCCATACTTGGCACGCACGGGGAAGAGGTCCCCGTCCGGGGCAACCTGCACCAGGACGGGCAGTCGCTTCCACACGTCCGGCTGCTGCATGGTCTCGACGGTCACGCTGTGCAGGAACTCGCGGGTTTCCTTGGTAGCGTCGCTTTGGCGGATGCCGTTGGCCGTGACGAACCGCCAAAGGTCCATCAGGACACAGACCGTGGGATACATGGAGAGGAAGTCGCAGTACGCGACCTGGCGCACCTGGCGGCGGATGCGGACCTCGGTGCGGCCACCATAATAGGTGCTGAGGATGGTCCCGGTCATCTTGGGATCGAAGTCCGGCTGCACGCTGCGCCACGGCGCGACGTTCATCTCCCGCAGGTGAGCCTTGCCAAGCGACGCCTCGCTGTAGATGCGCGGCAGCGGTGTCTGCTTCAGGCCGAACTCGTCGAAGCGGTCACGCAGGGCGGCATAGCATTCCCAGGTGGTTTGCACGTCGCGTGCGGCGTACGCCACGTAATCCGGTGTCAGCGGCCCGCCGTGCTCGTTGGTGTCGAGTTTGCGGCTGGGCACGGCGAGATGGTCCGCGAGGGTGGCGAGGGTGAAGGAGCGAGCGGTTAGAGCGGCGGCGATCGTCTTCACGTCGACGAAGTAGCCACGCCTTGGCGCCCGTTTCTGGTTACGCCGTCGCATGCCGCGACCCGCACGTGCGCCCTGGACCATGGCAAAGCGTATCAGCGCGGCCCGCTGCGAGAGGTGCTTGATCTGGATGCGTGGCCAGCGGCGATCGGCACTGAGCTTGAAGGTGAAGCCTCCGCGCATTGCCTTGCCCCGCGCAGGCGCATGGGCGATGGCGAGGCGTGAGATATCAAAGGGCAGATTGAACCCGACGAGGGTTCCAAGGCCCTCATAGGCTGCCTCGAAGAACACCTCCTCGATGAACGCGGCCACAGGCATGAGTTTCATGCCCAGGCGCTCAGCCTCCGTCCGCAATATCGACAGTTCGTCGCTCGTTAGGCTGTCGCGATCGTAAAAGAAACCAGCCTCAGCAAGCTCTTCGCCGATGCGCATTTGATAAACGCCGAAGCGAAGCTGCTGGCTCGCATCGGTTGTCGTCTCGGTGTCGATGACCAGCACCCGATCAGAGGGGCCGATGGGCCGCATCGTATGGTGCCCCTGGCGTGGCGCTGGTGCACTCGGTGCATCGACAAAAGCACGCACCGCGATGGGCAGTTCCTCGGGTGTCATGGCCCGACACCCTTTCCCTGTTCGGCAGTGATCATCGCAAGCAGCTCGCGGGCAAACTGCTTCAGGCGGTCCGCGATGAGGTGAAGAAGGTCGCCAAACCCGAGCAGGTAATGGGCCAGCGCTTCAAGGGGGCTTGGTGGGGATTCGATCTTCGGGGGATGGTCCTTCTGTTCGTCCGACAGCTTGCGATGGCAGTTGCGGCAAACCAGCGCCGTCTGGTCGTCGAAGGCCCGCCCTGCAACGTGATGGGCTTCGAGACACAGCGGGTTGTTCTCGCCGCACACGACACAAACCGGATGGTTCGTGCCAAGCCGCTCCAATGCATGAAGCCGGCGCTTCTCGGCGTCCGATATGGTGCTCACGACGTATCTCCTACGCAACGATCCGATAGACATCCTCGAAGGTGCTCCCGCCGGTCTCGGCGATCCGGTAGAGGCTGTTGGGGTCGGTCTCGAAGGGGTGGCGCTTGCCCTTGGTGTCGGTGACCGATTGCCCGACGAAGGGCGCCAGCAGGCTCGCGTCGTTGGTTTCGAGGAACCGGCTGACCGCCCCCATGAAGCGCCCGATCTTCGCCGCTTCGGCTTCACGGACCGTGACCTCGACATCGCGCCCGCGGCTGTAGAGCAGTATCCGCCGGCGGCGCGTGTCGGCACCGACAACCCACCGACCGCGCTTCTGCGACACGAAGCGCAGCGATGAGAGGTGACGGCGAAGGCGCTCGGGCGAGACGTGCGCGTGCTTCGCGCTCGCCGTGAGGGAGCGCCCCTTCCGCAGGGAGGCGACGGCATCCTCCAGCCGCCGGTCCACCTTCGGCAGTTTGGCCTTCCCGACCTTGCGGACCAGCTTCTCCTTCGACCGGGGATGGCCCCGCGCCTGCGAGCGCGACAGGCCCCGGCCAAGGCCCCGCGCGATCCGCCGCGCATACTCGGCCCGGTAGTCGCGAGGCTTGCTGCTCATGGCGCGGCCTCCACCTTCGGGAAGGCCACGGGCGGAACGCGCAGCCGCCACCGCCAAGTCGGGTCAAGCAGGTAGGCGTAGCGGTGCTTGCCGCCGACGACACGACGCTGCGCGGGCACCCCCGTGCGTCGTAGATGCCCGATGCCGTTGGCGCCGTGCGTGCCGTAGACGGTGCGGGGATGGCGGGCGATGCCGTCCCCGAGATCGATGTATGTACCCGGCAGACCCTGGCCCAGGTAGAGCCACCCCGAGGCCCGGTAGATGGTGCCGGTGTGGCCCGCGGCCGGGTCGGCATAGGACAACACGAGCTTCCACGCCTGCTCGCGGCGCACCTGGCGCATCAGGATGCCGATGACCCGGCTTTCGGCGTTCTTCGGCAGGTCATCGTGCAGCCACAGGCGAGCGAGGACGGCGACCTGTTGCGGGCGTGCGCCGACGAGCAACCGATGCCCGTGCCGGGGGCCAGCCGTGAACAGCACCGCGCCCGACAGCACGTCCCCGACAAAGACGCAGAAGCAGCGCCACGTCGCGGCCGGCATCGAGTGCAGATAGTGATGATCGATGATCAGAGGCCGGATCACGGAAGGTGCTGCCGGCGTCACGACGAGCGATTTGGTGAGGGAGCGCGGGGGTCGGACTCGCACCGCCATCTGCGCGGAGGAAGCCGCGCTATCCTGCTCTTGAACGACCCGCGCAGACATCAGGAATCCGCCGCCACGTAGCCAAGCGCCTCGGCGACGGCGACGATGTTGCCGCTCGACCAGCCCAGGCGCTCCGCCAGTTCACGCGCCTTTGCCTCGCCGAGAACAGCTTGGCAGGCATCGGCACCGGCCTTGATCGTATCGAAGCCTGCGAGGTTGTCCTGGGCCTCCAGCAGGTCTGCGAGGCGTTCGAGATAGCGAACGATCTCGCGTTGCTGGATGCGCTCAGCTGGCGTGGTCATCCGCTCGATCACGTCCCTGGCGATCTCGGCGAGCGAGCGACCGGGCGATGCTGGCGAAGCCGGGTACACGCGCCCATCGCGCCCGCGCCTTGTGTCCGCCTGGGGGATCGCGGCATCCCGCTCCAGGTCCTGGCGGACCTTGGCGACCGTCGGCTGCACCAGCCCCGCACGGCGGCCGATCTCCCGGTCAGACCAGTCTGGGTGCTTCTTGAGGAGCCGGGCGGCGAAGGCACGCCGATCCGCGAGGGT
>JAJYFW010000457.1 GCA_021785335.1 Pseudomonadota bacterium | reverse complement strand
GGCACAGATCGAAGCCGCGCGCGCCGCACTGCTGGCCGCGCGCGCCGCACGACGCGCTGCGCAGCTCAATCTCGGCTACACGGTGATCCGCTCGCCGATCGACGGCTATGTCGGCGACCGCGCGGCGCAGGTGGGAAGCTACGCCACCGCCGGCGCCGCGCTGCTCTCCGTCGTGCCGTCGCACGGGCTCTGGGTCGACGCCAATTTCAAGGAGGACCAGCTCGCCCGCGTGCGGCCCGGCGAAACCGTGGCCGTCCACCTCGATGTGCTGCCGGGACGGGTGTTCCGCGGCCAGGTGCTCAGCCTCGCCCCCGCGACCGGCTCCGTGTTCAGCGTGATCCCGCCCGAGAACGCCACCGGCAACTTCACCAAGATCGTGCAGCGCGTGCCGGTGCGGATCCTGCTCGACGATCTTGCCGCGACGCCCTCGCTGCTGCGGCCCGGCCTCTCCGCGACGGTCGACGTGAACACGCGCGGAGCCGGGCGATGAACGCCAAGTCGTCCGACCCCTCGATCGTGCCCTTCGTGGTCATGTGCGTGGGTATGTTCATCGCCCTGCTCGACATCCAGATCGTTGCGTCTTCGCTGCAGCAGATCGGCGGCGGGCTGTCCGCAGCACAGGACGAAATCTCGTGGGTGCAGACCGCCTACCTGATCGCCGAGATCGTGATGATCCCGCTCTCGGGCTGGCTCACCCGGCTGTTCTCCACACGCTGGCTGTTCACCGTTTCCGCCGCCGGCTTCACGCTCGCGAGCCTGCTTTGCGGCATGGCCTGGAACATCCAGAGCATGATCGTCTTCCGCGCCCTGCAGGGCATGCTCGGTGCCTCGATGATCCCGATCGTGTTCACCTCGTCCTTTCATTTCTTTCCGGGCCGGAAACGGGTCTATTCGGCCGCTGTGGTCGGCACCATCGCCTCCATCGCACCGACGCTGGGGCCGGTGATCGGCGGCTGGATCACCGATAATCTGGACTGGCAGTGGCTGTTCTACGTCAACCTCGTGCCCGGCATCGCCATCACGCTGCTGGTTCCCGCCTTGGTGCACATCGACGAGTCGGATTTCTCGCTGCTGCGTCAAGCCGACTACCCCGGCATTGCGCTGATGGCTGTCGGGCTCGCCTGCCTGGAATACACGCTGGAGGAAGGAACGCGCTGGAACTGGTTCAGTGACGCAACGATCCGCGCGACCGCCTGGATCGCCGGTATCGCGCTCGTCCTGTTCGTCGTCCGCAGCCTCACGGTGCGCAACCCCGTCGTGGACCTGCGCGCGCTCGGCAATCGCAATTTCGCTCTAGGTTGCTTCCTCTCCTTCGTCACCGGCATCGGCTTGTTCACCACGATCTACCTCACGCCGCTGTTCCTTGGTTACGTCCGCGGGCTAAGCGCCTGGCAGATCGGGCTTGCGATCTTCTCGACCGGGCTCGCCTCCGTCATCGGCGTGCCGTTCTATATCCTGCTCGCGCGCAAGGTCGATCTGCGCTGGCTGATGATGGCGGGGCTCGCGAGTTTCGGGCTCGCGATGTGGAGCTATTCCTTCATCACCCATGACTGGGGCGGCGACCAGCTTCTGGTGCCGCAGCTGCTGCGCGGTTTCCCACAGGTTTTTGCCGTGGCCCCCGCGGTCAGTCTCGGACTCGGCAGCCTGCCGGCGGCGCGGCTGAAATACGCGAGCGGGTTGTTCAACATGATGCGCAACCTCGGCGGCGCGGTGGGGATCGCGGCGAGCGGGGCGATCGTCAACGATCGCACCAACGCGCATTTCCTGCGCATCGCCTCGCACCTGACGCCGGCGAACCTGGCAATGGAGCGGTTCCTCCATGGCGTGCAGGGACGCTACGCGGCGCTGCCCGGCGCGGTCGTGGCCGGGCACACAGCGGCGCTGACGCAGCTGTGGCACCTCGCCTATCGCGAAGCGGCAACGATGGCCTTCGCCGACGCGTTCCGCGCCATCATGCTCGCCTTCATCGTGGCCACCTTGCTGGTGCCGCTGCTACGGCGTGTGACCCCGACACCGGCGGCCGTGTCGAGCAGCCACTGATCCCCTCTTGCGTCCCGGACCGCGGCACCCGACCATTCATCCATGTCGGGATTCGCACCTCGGGTGCGGGCCGTGCTCGGCCCCACCAATACCGGCAAGACACATCTCGCGATCACGCGGCTGCTCGCCCATGCCTCCGGCATCATCGGCTTTCCGCTGCGGCTGCTGGCGCGTGAGAACTACGACCGCATGGTTGCAATCCGCGGCCCCGCCCAGGTGGCGCTGATCACCGGCGAGGAAAAGATCGTGCCTCCCGGTGCCCGCTGGTTCGCCTGCACCGCGGAGGCGATGCCGCTCGACCGCCAGGTGGAGTTCGTCGCCGTGGATGAGATCCAGCTCTGCGCCGACCCCGACCGCGGCCACGTCTTCACCGACCGGCTGCTGAACGCGCGCGGCCTGGTCGAGACCATGTTCCTAGGCGCCGAAACGATCCGCCCGTTGCTCGCCCGCCTGGTGCCGGGGACCGAGATCGAGACGCGCCCGCGCCTCTCACAGCTCACCCATGCCGGCCACGCCAAGCTCTCGCGCCTGCCGCCCCGCAGCGCCATCGTCGCGTTCTCCGCAGGTGAGGTCTACGCCATCGCCGAGGCAGTGCGGCGCAGGCGCGGCGGCTGCGCGCTCGTGATGGGGCGCCTCTCGCCGCGCACCCGCAACGCCCAGGTGGCACTCTACCAGCAGAAGGAGGTTGATTTCCTGGTGGCGACCGACGCAATCGGCATGGGGCTCAACATGGATGTCGAGCACGTCGCCTTCGCCGGCCTGCAGAAATTCGACGGCCACCGCCCGCGCCGCCTGCACCCCTCGGAGATCGGCCAGATCGCCGGGCGCGCCGGGCGCGGCATGCGCGACGGCACGTTCGGCACCACCGCCACCTGCCCGCCGCTTAGCGACGCCACCGCCGCCGCGGTGGAGA
>JAJYFW010000016.1 GCA_021785335.1 Pseudomonadota bacterium | reverse complement strand
AGCCCACCACCCACCACCGCGCCGTGCAGGACCGCGACGACCGGGATGGCGCCGAACTCGATGGTGCGGAAGGCGTGGTGCCAGGCGCGGGAATGCGCGATGCCCTGCTCCGCGTTCCGCTCGGCGAGGGTGGAGAGGTCGAGGCCGGCGGAAAAATGCCCACCCTCGCCGTGCAGAACCACGGCGCGCGCTTCGGCCGGCGGGGCGGCGAAGAACGCGCCGAGCTCGGCGACGGTCGCGTCGTCGATGGCGTTGCGCTTGTGTGGGCGCGCCAGCGTGACGACGGCGATGCCATCCTCGACGCGCGTGCGCAGATTGGCGCCCATGGTCCCGTCCGTTTCCTAATTTAGTTATGGTCTATACAGATTGCGCCACTCCCGGCAAGCGGCACCATCGCAGCACGCGGCGCCGATCCTTGCCAGACCCGCCCCCCGGCGCCATCGTTCCCCCATGACCCAGCATGAGCCGAGCCCGCCCGGACTGCGCTTTGCCTTCCAGGTCCGGGCAACCGTTGCGAGGGCGGTCGATACCGGCCCCGCGATGGACATCCGCCGCCGCATGATCCCGATCACCGGCGGCACGGTGGCGGGGCCTCGGCTCAACGGGCGCGTGCTGCCGGGGGGCGCGGACTGGCAGGTGATAGCGCCGGACGGCACCGCGGACCTTGTCGCGCGCTACATCATCGAGGCGCAGGACGGGACGCTGATCACCGTGGTCAACCGCGGCCTGCGGCGTGCGGCCCCGGAGGTGCTGGCACGGCTCGCGGCGGGCGAGACCGTCGATCCCACGCTGGTCTATTTCCGCGCGAGCCCGCGGCTGGAGGCGCCGCCGGGGCCGCATTTCTGGCTCGCTCGTTCCGTTTTCGTATGCAACGCGGCGCGGCGGCCCGATGCCGTCGAACTCGATTTCTTCGAGGTGCTGTGATGACGACCGACAAAAAACCGACGGGACTGCGCAAGGGGCTCGCAACCTATGGCGATGCCGGTTTCTCCCTGTTCCTGCGCCGCGCCTTCATCAAGGCGATGGGCTTCACGGACGACGCGCTCGACCGGCCGATCATCGGGCTTACCGACACGATGAGCGACTTCAACCCCTGCCACGGCAACGTGCCGGACCTGATCGAGGCGGCGCGGCGCGGCATCATGCTGGCGGGCGGGCTGCCGATGGCGTTCCCCACCATTTCGATCCACGAAAGCTTCTCACACCCGACCAGCATGTTCCTGCGCAACCTGATGGCGCTCGACGCGGAGGAGATGATCCGCGCACAGCCGATGGACGCGGTGGTTCTCATCGGCGGCTGCGACAAGACGCTGCCGGCGCTGATGATGGGGGCGGCGAGTGCCGATGTGCCGGCTATCGTGCTGCCGACGGGGCCGATGCTGGTGGGGCACCACAAGGGCGAGATCCTGGGCGCCTGCACGGATTGCCGGCGGCTCTGGGCGCAGCACCGCGCGGGGAAGATCGACGAGGCGGAGATCGATACGGTCTCAGGACGACTGGCGCCGACGCGCGGCACCTGCATGGTGATGGGCACCGCCTCCACCGTCGCCTCGATGGCGGAGGCCGCCGGGCTCGCACTGCCTGGCGCCGGCACCGCGCCGGCGGTGCACGCGGACCGGCTGCGGCTTGCCGAGGCATCCGGCGCCGCGGCGGTGCGCCTGGCGCGCGAGGGGACGACGTTGCGTGACCTGCTGACGCCGGCCTCGCTGCGCAACGCGCTGGTGGTGCTGCAGGCGATCGGCGGCTCGACCAACGCGCTGATCCATTACACCGCCGTGGCGGGAAGGCTGGGCATCAGGCTCGACCTCGACGCGTTCGACGCCATCGGGCGCGACGTGCCGGTGCTGGTGGACCTGAAGCCTAGCGGTGCCGGCTACATGGAGCATTTTCACCACGCCGGTGGCGTGCCGCGGCTGCTGCGGGAACTGGCGCCATTTCTCGATACCTCCGCGCGCACCGTGGGCGGCGGGACCGTCGCGGATGTGATCGCGGCAGCCGAGGAAGTGCCGAACCAGACCGTCATCCGTTCCGCGAGCAACCCGATCGCGGTGGGCGGCGGACTGGCGGTGCTGCACGGGAATCTCGCACCGCTCGGGGCCCTGATCAAGCGTTCCGCGGCGACGCCGGCGCTGTTGAAACACGAGGGGCGCGCGGTGGTGTTCGATGGACTCGAGGACATGACGGCGCGGCTCGACGACGAGGCGCTGGACGTGAAGTCGGACGACATCCTGGTACTGCGCAACGCAGGGCCGATCGGCGCGCCGGGCATGCCGGAGGCGGGGTATATTCCGATCCCGAAAAAGCTCGCGCGCGCCGGCGTGACCGACATGGTTCGGATTTCAGATGCGCGAATGAGCGGCACGGCGTTCGGTGCCATCGTGCTGCACTGCGCGCCCGAGGCGGCCGCCGGCGGGCCGCTGGCATTGGTGAAGAGCGGCGACCGCATCCGGCTCGATACCGAGGCGCGGCGGCTCGATCTGCTCGTTTCGGAGGAGGAACTCGCGCGGCGCCGCGCCGCGTGGAAGCCCCCTGCCCCGCCGCCGGGTGCGGACCGCGGCTATCTGCGGCTTTATCGCGAGCAGGTCACGCAGGCCGACCAGGGATGCGACTTCGCGTTCTGCATCCCTGGCGGCCGCGCATAGCGCCCCTAGGCGCGCAGCTTTTCCACCCAGGCCGCGAGGGTTTCCAGCAGCGTCCTGATGAAGTCGAGCGAGGGCTGGTCCTTAAGCACGCCGTCCTCGACCTTGGTGTGCGCGGCGGCGACAAAAACCTGCGGCGCGCTGACCGTGCGCGCATCGAGGTTGGTGAGGATGTCGCGCAGATGGCCCTGCGCGCGCACCGTGCCGAGCGATCCGCCGCTGGCGCCCATGATCGCAACGGGCTTCGCCGCGAAAGCCTGGTGCGGCGGGCGGGAAGCCCAGTCAATCGCATTCTTCAGCACCGCGGAGACGGAGGCATTGTATTCCGGTGTTGCAATGAGCACGGCATCCGCCGCGCGGATCCTGGCACGTAGTTCCTCGGCGGCCGCGGGAATGCCGGAAGTGGCTTCGATGTCGCCGTCGTAGAAGGGCAGCTTCGAGATGTCGGCGATGCTGATCGTCATGCCGGCGGGAGCAATGCCCTGCGCCGCGCGCAGCAGCGCGGAGTTGAAGCTGCCCTTGCGCAGGCTGCCGGAGATGCCGAGGACGGAAATCGGTTGCATGTTAACTCCTTCGATATCGAAGGATCTATGGTGATGCGTCAGGCATCCGTCAAGCGGCCAGCAGGTCCGCGAGGGCCGAGGCAACGACCTCGGTCGCCGCGAAGAGGTCCGTCAGTTTCACGCGCTCGTCGGCGCGGTGGGCGTTGGCTTCCTCGATGGTGCGCGGGCCGGCACCGTAGAGCACGATGGGCACGCCGGCGGCGGCGTAGTGGCGCGCGTCGGTGTACAGCGCCACCCCTTGCGGGCGCACCTCCGTGCCGAGCACGCGCGAGGCGTGGGCGCAGAGCAGGTCCGTGAGGCGGCGTGCGCGAGCATCTGGCACCAGCGGCCGGGCGAGCAGGATACGGCGAATGGCAACCGAGGCCTCGCCCACGGGGACGGCGCCGATGACCTCGCGCAGTTCCGCCTCCACCGCCTCCGGCGTTTCCTCCGGGACGATCCGGCGATCGAGGCGGAACGCGACGCGGTCCGGAACGACGTTGGTGTTGATGCCACCCTCGATCAGCCCGACGGTGAGTTGCGGCGCGCCGATGCCAGGCACTTTCGATTCACGCGCGGCGAGTCCCAGTCGCCACCCGTAGAGCCTGGCGAGGATGGCGGTCGCGGCTTCCAGCGCGTCGACGCCGGTCCAGGGGCGCGCGGCATGGGCGGAACGGCCGCGCACCTCCACCTCCAGGTGCAGGCAGCCGTTGTGAGCTTCCGTCACCGCGTAGGAGAAGCCGGCGCCGATGGCGAGGTCGGGCTTGCTCAACCCCTCGGCGAGCAGGCGCGCGGGGCCGATCTCGCCGCCGCTTTCCTCGTCATAGGTGATGTGCAGCTCGACCGTGCCCGAAAGGCTGGTGCCCGAGCGGATCAGCGCGAGAAGGGCGAAGGCATAGGTGGCGATGTCGCTCTTGGAAACAGCGGCGCCACGCCCGTACATCCAGCCATCGCGGATCTCGGCGCCGTAGGGATCGGCGGTCCAGCCCTCGCCTGGCGGCACCACGTCGCCATGGGCATTGAGCGCCACCACCGGGCCCCTGTCCGGAGATTGAGGGCCGAAACGATGCCGCACGACGAGGTTGGTGACGCGGCGCATGCCGGCGGCCTCGCAGACCGCCGGCGGCACCACGTCGCGCTCGACGGTGAAGCCCAGGCGGGACAACAGGTCCGCCGTGACCTCCGCGTGCGCCGCGCAGTCGCCGGGCGGGTTGTCCGAGGGTGTGCGCACCAGGGTGGCGAGGAACGCCTGCTGCTCGTTGCGCAGGGCGGCGAGGATGTCCGGGATCGTTGGCATCCCGGGCGGATGCCACGACGCGGAGCTTGCGTCTACTCCGCGGCCATTGCCAGGGCGGGTCTTGCCCAGGCTTCGAGCAGGCGGGCGCGGCGCTCGGCGGCCTGGCGCATGGCCTTCTCCTTCACGTGGCCGTAGCCGCGGATGGCGTCGGGCAGGGCCGCTATCTCGACGGCCTGGGCGAGGTTCGCTGCGGTGAGGCCGGCGAGCAGCGTCGCGATATCCGCCTCGTACTGGCCGATCAGGGCACGCTCGCCCTTGCGCTCCTCGGCGCGCGCGAACGGGTCGAGCGCCGTGCCACGCAGGAAGCGCAGCGCCGAGAGCGCTCGGAAGCCGCGCATGATCCACGGACCGTAGCCGCGCTTGACCAAGTGGCCGGTGGTCTTGTCCCGCGCGGCGAGGAGTGGCGGGGCGAGGTGGAACTCGAGCCGCTTCCATTCGCCGAACTGCGCCTCGAGCGAGGCATGGAAGGCGGGCGAGGCATAGAGGCGTGCGACCTCCCACTCGTCCTTGATCGCCAGCAGCTTGTAGAAGTTGCGCGCGACGGCATCCGTGAGCGCGGTAGAGCCGGGTGCGGTGCGTGTTTCCGTCTCGCGCGTCCGCGTGGCCAGCGCCCGGTAGCGTTGCACGAGACCGCGCCCGCCATAGGCGGCGAGGCGGGCGGCACGGTCCTCGATGATCTCGTCCAGCGTCATCGGCGTCGGCGGCGGCTTGAGCCCGGCCTCCCTCGCGACGCGCGCAGGGTCGGCGGCGGCGACGCGGCCCCAGAGGAACGCAGCCTTGTTCGCCTCGACCGCCTGCCCGTTGAGCTCAATCGCGCGGATCAGCGCGTCATGCGAAAGCGGCACGGAGCCCTTCTGCCAGGCATAGCCGAGCAGCATCAGGTTGGCGCCGATAGCATCGCCGAGCAGCGCCGAGGAAAGGGCCGTGGCATCGAGCGCGTCGAGCGTGGCGGCGGCGCGCTCAACCGCGGCGCGCAGGCGCGCGGCGGGGAGTTTCGTGTTCGTATCCATCACGAAATCCGCGGTTGGCGCCTCGTTGGTGTTGAGAACCACGCGGCTCCCGTCCGCGCGCAGCGCCGCCAGCGTGTCCTTCGCCGCGGCGGTGACGAGGTCGGCCGCGAGCAGCAGGTCCGCGCTGCCGCGCCCGACACGCAGGCCTTGCAGCGAGGCGGTGTCGGCCGCCAGGCGCACATGGCTCCAGACACTGCCGCCCTTCTGGGCGAGGCCCATCATGTCGAGCACGGTGACGGCGACGCCATCGAGATGCGCGGCCATGCCGAGCAGCGCGCCGACGGTGACGATGCCGGTACCGCCGATGCCGATGACGAGGATGTCATATGGCTGCGCGAGCGACTGCAGCGCCGGTTCCGGCAGCGAAACTTCCGCCGGCGCCACGGCGTTGCGCTTGCGCAACTTCGCGCCGTGCACGGTGACGAAGCTCGGGCAGAACCCCTCGACGCAGGAAAAATCCTTGTTGCAACTCGACTGGTCGATGCGGCGTTTGGTGCCGAGCGCGGTTTCCAGCGGGGCGACCGAGATGCAGTTGGAGGCTTCCGAGCAGTCGCCGCAGCCCTCGCACACCTCGGCATTGATGAAGGCGCGCTTGTCCGGGTCCGGGAACTGGCCGCGCTTGCGCCGGCGACGCTTCTCCGAAGCGCAGGTCTGGTCGTAGACCAGAACGGTGCAGCCCGGCGTGTCGCGGAAGCGTCTTTCCACCGCTTCCAGCTCGTGGCGGTGATGCACGGTGACGCCGGGTGCGAAATCCCCGACGCCCGCATGCTTTTCCGGCTCATCCGTGACCACCGCGATGGCGACGACGTTCTCGGCCGCAAGCTGACGGGTGATCTGCGGCACGGTGAGCGGGCCGTCCACGTGCTGGCCGCCGGTCATCGCCACCGCGTCGTTGAACAGAAGCTTGTAGGTGATGTTGACGCCCGCGGCGACGGCCGCGCGGATCGCCATGATTCCGGAATGGAAATACGTGCCGTCTCCGAGATTGGCGAAGACGTGCTTTTCCTCCGTGAACGGCGCCTGTCCAACCCAGGCCATGCCTTCGCCGCCCATCTGGCTCACCGTCTCGGTGGAACGGTCCATCCACATCGCGAGCGTGTGGCAGCCGATGCCGGCGAGCGCGCGCGAACCGTCAGGCACCTTGGTCGAGGTGTTGTGCGGGCAGCCGCTGCAGAAGAACGGCCGGCGCGTGGCCAGCACCTCGACGGTGGCGTTGGCGCGGGCCTGTGCATCGAGATAGGCGAGATGCGCCGCGATCGCCTCATTGGGCGCGAAGCTGGCGATGCGCGTGCCGGCGACGCGCGCGATTTCGGCCGACGAGAGATCGCCGCCGCGCTTGAGCAGCGAGGCACCGGTCTCATCCGTCTTGCCGACGACGCGCGGGCGCTGCGCCTGCGCGTAGAGGATGTCGCGGATCTGCGCCTCGATCAGCGGCGCCTTCTCCTCGACGACCAGGATTTCCTCGAGCCCCTCGGCGAAGTCGCGGATGGTCGCGGGGTCGAGCGGCCAGGCCATGGCGAGCTTGAGCAGGCGGATGCCGCGCGGGTCGCCCAGTTCCGCGAGCGCCTGGCGCGTGTCGTGGTAGGACTTGCCGATCGTCACGATCCCGAGACGAGCGCCCGGGTCGGCGCTCACCACGCGGTCGAGCCCGTTGGCGCGCGCATAGGCCTGCGCCGCGGGCAGGCCTATGTTGAACGCCCTCGCCTCCTGCTCCAGCGGCACGTCGTGCAGGCGGATGCCGGCCTCCGGGTGCGGGCCCGGCGGCAGCACGGAGCGGAAGTCCGCGAGGTCGAAGGCGACGCTCGCCGAGGAGTCGACCACGTCGGCCACGGTCTTGAAGCCGACATAGCGGCCGGACCAGCGCGACATCGCCCAGCCGTGCAGGCCGAGTTCCATCAGCTCGCGCACATCGGCGGGCACCAGCACCGGGACGCCGGCGGCGATGAAAGCCTGCTCGCTCTGGTGCGGCACGGTGGAGGATTTGCAGGCGTGGTCGTCGCCCGCCATCAGCAGCACGCCGCCATGGCGTGATGTGCCGGCGTAGTTGGCGTGCTTGAACACGTCGCCGGAACGATCCACACCCGGGCCCTTGCCGTACCAGTAGGCGAAGACGCCGTCGACATTGGCGCCCGGGAACAGCGTCACCTGCTGCGTGCCCCAGACGGAGGTGGCGGCCAGTTCCTCGTTCACGCCGGGGTTGAAACGGATGTTGAACTCCGCGAGCTGGGCTTTCGCCGCCCACATCTGGATGTCGACCTGGCCGAGCGGAGAGCCGCGATAGCCGCTGACGAAGCCGCCGGTGTTGAGCCCGGCGGCGCGGTCCAACGCGCGTTGCAGCATCGGCAGCCGCACCAAGGCCTGCGTGCCGGTAACGTAGAAACGCGCGCTGTCGATGCGGTACTTGTCCGCCAGCGATGCCTGTGCGTGCTTCATGATCGTCGCCTCCTCCGATCGCGGCCGCGCCTGTGCGGAACAAGTTTGTGTATGCTCGCCCGGAAGTTAGGACAGGATCGCTGCCCCAATCCAGAACCATTTTAGACGTCGCCTGACTTCGCAGCGAGCTGTCGCGGCAGGCAGGGGGCGACGGACGCAATGGCGCGGCGAAGCGCCCGGCGGGGAAAGATTATGTCCGCCGCAATGCAGCAAGATCAGTCGGCGATCTCCACGAGTTCGACGCCTTCCGCGACCATTTCGCCGGCGGCGCAGCGGACATGGGTGATCGTGCCGTCGCGGTCGGCGGTCAGCGTCAGTTCCATCTTCATGGCCTCGACCACCACCACCGGGGCACCGCGCGCGACGGCGTCACCCTCTGTGACGAGCACACGGGCGACACGGCCGGGGATGGGCGAGGCGATATGCCCGCCCGCCTCGCCCGCGGTTTCCGGAGCGGCGAGAAGGTCCGCGAGCTCGAAATCGTGGCAGCGTCCGTCGCGCAGGATGGCGATGCGGGGCCCCTCGCGGAACAGGCCCATGCGCAGGCGGCGTCCGTCGCTCGCGATGGTGACGGTGCCATCGCCGAGCGCGCCGCGCATGATGTGCTCCTTGCCGGCGAAGGCGACGCGCCAGGCATCGCGGTCCGGCGCCGCGTCGATGGCGATCTCGGTGCCGGCGTGGCGCAGGGCGAAGCGACGCGCGGCCGGGAGGTTGAGCAGCCAGCCGTCGCGTGCCGACCAGGGCGACGTATCCTCGGCCGGTTCCGCGAGTACCGCGAAGGCGGCGGCGAGGACGGCATCGCGCGGCACCTCGCCGCTGTCGGCCAGCAGGTCCGGATGGCGCGCGAGGAACCCGGTGTCGACGCCGCCGGCGCGGAACTCGGGGTGGCGAAGCGTTCCCAGCAGTAGGGCAGCGTTGGTTCGCACGCCCACGACCTCCGTGGCCGCCAGCGTCGCCTCGAGTTGGCGCAGCGCGGCCGCGCGGTCCTCGCCGGTCGCGATCAGCTTGGCGATCATCGGGTCGTAGTCCGGCGTCACCGCATCGCCGGCGCGGACGCCGGTCTCCACCCGCACGTCGCCGGGCAAGCGCAGATGGCGGATGCGTCCGACCGAGGGAAGGTAGTTGCTGGCGGGATCCTCGGCGTAGAGCCGGGCCTCGATGGCGTGGCCGCGCGGGGCCGCGGGGGCCTGCGGCAGGTCCTCGCCGCGGGCCACGCGCAACTGCCATTCAACCAGGTCGAGGCCGGTGACGCCTTCGGTGACCGGGTGCTCCACCTGCAGGCGCGTGTTCATCTCCATGAAGAAAAAGGCGCCGTCCTCCGCGATGAACTCCACCGTTCCGGCACCGACATAACCGACCGCGCGCGCCGCGGCGATCGCGGCCTCGCCCATCGCGGCGCGCATTGCCGGCGCGATGCCGGGGGCCGGCGCCTCCTCGAGCACTTTCTGGTGGCGGCGCTGGACAGAGCAGTCGCGCTCGAAGAGGCTGACGCAGCGCCCGTGCGTGTCGGCGAAGATCTGGATCTCGATGTGGCGGGGTTTTTCCAGATACCGTTCCAGCAGCACTCGGGCATCGCCAAAGGAGGACGCGGCCTCGCCCTGGGCACCGGCGAGGGCCACCGCGAACTCGTCCGCGCCGCGCACCACGCGCATGCCCTTGCCCCCGCCGCCGGCGGAAGCCTTGATCAGCAGCGGGAAGCCGATCGCCGCCGCCTCGCGCGCGAGGAGTGCCGGGTCCTGGTCCTCGCCATGATAACCGGGGACCACCGGCACGCCCGCCGCCTGCATCAGCGCCTTGGAGGACGCCTTGTCGCCCATGGCGCGGATGGCGGCGGCGGGCGGGCCGACAAAGACGATGCCCGCCTGGACACAGGCTTCGGCGAAGGCGGCATTCTCCGAGAGGAAGCCATAGCCCGGATGGACGGCCTCGGCATCCGAGGCCCGCGCGGCCTCCAGGATCGCCTCGATGCGCAGATAGCTCGCGCGTGGCGCCGCCTCGCCGATGCGATACGCGGCATCCGCCATCGCGACATGGAGCGAATCCCGATCGGCGTCGGAATAGACGGCAATGGTGCGAATGCCCATGGTGTGCGCGGTGCGCATGACGCGGCAGGCGATCTCGCCACGGTTGGCAATGAGCAACGAACGGAACATCGTCACATCCTGAAGACGCCGAAGCGCCCGGCAGGCTCGGGGGCGGATGCGGCCATCGCAAGGCCGAGCGCGAGCACGCGGCGCGTATCTTCCGGCGCGATCACGCCGTCGTCCCAGAGCCTGGCCGTGGCGTGGTAGGGGTGTCCCTGGGATTCGTACTGGGCGCGGATCGGAGCCTTGAAGGATTCCTCGGCTTCGGGGCTCCAGCTTTCGCCGCGCGCCTCCATCGCGTCGCGGCGGACGGTGGCGAGCACATTGGCCGCCTGCTCGCCGCCCATCACGGAGATGCGGGCGTTGGGCCACATGAACAGCAGCCGCGGCTGATAGGCGCGGCCACACATGCCGTAATTGCCGGCACCGAAGCTGCCGCCGATGATCACGGTAAACTTGGGGACGCGCGCGGTGGCGACAGCGGTGACCATTTTGGCGCCGTCCCTGGCGATGCCGCCCTGTTCGTATTTGCGCCCGACCATGAAACCGGTGACGTTCTGCAGGAACAGAAGCGGAATGTTGCGCTGGTCGCACAACTCGATGAAGTGCGCGGCCTTGAGCGCGCTTTCGCTGAACAGGATGCCGTTGTTGGCGACGATGCCGACCGGATAACCACCGATCGCCGCGAAGCCGGTGACGAGCGTGGTGCCGTAGTCGCGCTTGAACTCGTCGAACTCGCTCGCGTCCACCAGCCGCGCGACGATCTCGCGCACGTCGTAGGGAATGCGCCGGTCCACGGGAACAACACCGCCAAGTTCCGCCGGATCGAGCAGCGGCGGGCGCGGTTCGGCGGGTGGAGGCGCCAGGTTCGCCCCCATGGTGGCGACGATGCGGCGCGCAAGGCCGAGCGCGTGCGCGTCGCTTTCCGCGAGGTGGTCGACGACGCCGGAAGTGCGGGCATGGACCTCAGCACCGCCAAGTTCCTCCGCCGAGACGATCTCGCCGGTCGCGGCCTTCACCAGCGGTGGCCCGCCGAGAAAGATCGTGCCCTGGTTGCGCACGATGATGCTCTGGTCCGACATCGCCGGCACATAGGCCCCACCTGCCGTGCAGGAGCCCATCACCACGGCGACCTGGCCGATGCCGTCGGCCGACATGCGCGCCTGGTTGAAGAAGATTCGGCCGAAATGCTCGCGGTCCGGGAATACCTCGTCCTGGTTCGGCAGGTTCGCCCCGCCGGAATCGACGAGATAGACGCAGGGAAGACCGTTCTCCCGCGCGATCTCCTGAGCGCGCAGATGTTTTTTCACCGTCATGGGATAGTAGGTGCCGCCCTTCACGGTCGCGTCGTTGCAGAC
>JAJYFW010000456.1 GCA_021785335.1 Pseudomonadota bacterium | reverse complement strand
GCGAGGATCCGTGCCAGCATCGCCTTTGCCGTGGTCTTGCCCACGCTGCCGGTGATCGCCGCGACCTTGCCGGCGAAGCGCGCCCGCGCGAACCGCCCGAGATCGGCGAGGCCCTTCAGCGTATCGGTCACGCGCAGCAGCCGCGCATCATCGCCGAGGCCCGGAACGGCCGCATGCACCATCGCGCACGCCGCGCCCCTGGCCAGCGCGTCGACGACGTAACCATGCCCGTCGCTCTCGCCCACCAGGGCCACGAACAGGTCGCCCGGCGTCAGCGTGCGCGTGTCGATGGAAACGCCGGAGGCATCGGCCCCGCCCGCGCCGCCGGTCGCCGCCCGCAGGTCGCGCGCGCTCCACAGCGTCATCGCGCCGCCCCCGCGAGGTCGCGGATCACGGAGGCGTCGTCGAACGGCAGCACCGTCCTGCCGACGATCTGCCCCTGCTCGTGCCCCTTGCCCGCCACCGCCAGCACGTCGCCCGGGCGCAGCATTGCCAGCCCCTCGGCGATCGCCCGCGCCCGGTCGCCGATCTCGATCGCACCAGGACAGGCGGCCATGACGGCCGCGCGGATCGCCGCGGGATCCTCCCCGCGCGGATTGTCGTCGGTGACGATGGCGACATCGGCCGTCCGCGCCACCGCGCCCATCAGCGGCCGCTTGCCTGGATCGCGGTCGCCGCCGGCGCCGAACACCAGGATGATGCGTCCCTGCGTGTGCGGCCGCAGCGCCGCCACCAGGCGCTCCAGCGCGTCCGGCGTGTGCGCGTAGTCGACATACGCCGCGGCCCCGTTGGCCAGCACCGCCGCGCGCTCCATCCGCCCGCGTACCGGCGCCAGATGCGGCAGATGCGGCCACGGGTCGGTGCCCAGCGCCTCGGCCAGCGCGGCCGCCACCAGCGCGTTGTCCGCCTGGAAGAGCCCCGCCACCGGCAGCATCAGCCGGTGCGTCGCCTCATGCGCCGCGATGGTGAGTTCCTGTCCTTCCGGCAGCGGCGTGGCGGCGAGCAGGCGCAGGTCGGCTTCCGGCGCCCCGCCCACCAGCACGCGGGGCAGCCGCCGCCGCGCCGCGATCGCGGCCAGCGCCGTCGCGGTCTCGTCGTCGAGCGTCGTCGTCGCCACCACCGCGCCGCCGTCGCGCAGCAGTTCCTCGAACAGCCGCAGCTTGGCCGCGCGATAGGCCGCCATGGTACCGTGATAGTCGAGATGGTCGCGCGTCAGGTTGGTGAACGCCGCGGCCGCAAACGCGCAGCCGTCGAGCCGGAACTGGTCGAGCCCGTGCGAGGAAGCCTCCATCGCCACATCGGCAACGCCCGCCCGCGCCAGCCGCGCCAGCGTGTTCGCGAGCGTCACCGGGTCGGGCGAAGTGAGGCCGGTGCCACTTTGTTCGCCTTCCGCAATGACGCCCAGCGTGCCGATGCTCGCCGCGGCGAGCCCCGCGCGCGTCCAGATCTGGCGCAGGAAATCGACGCTGCTGGTCTTGCCGTTGGTGCCGGTGACGGCGGCGAGCGTGCGCGGCGCCGGCCCGGCGAGCGTCGCCGCGATGCGCGCCAGCAGCCGGCGCGGTTCCGCGTCCTCGATCATCGGCCGGCGCACCACGCCCTCGGGCCATTCGGTGCCGAGCGGCGCCAGCACCGCGGCCGCCCCGCGCGCCACGGCATCGCCAATGAACCGCCGCCCATCGGCACGCGTGCCGGGCAGTGCCGCGAAGATCACCCCGGGGCCGACGGCGCGGCTGTCGGCGGTGATGCCGGTGATATCGGCATCACCGCCGCCGGCGCCACAGCCGAGCTCACGGAGGGCGGGATCGAGCGCGCGCGGCGTGCCTTCTCGCAGGGTGGCGGTGATCACGTCAGCGAAGCGCAACGGTCTGCGCCGCGCGGCTGGCATCGGCGCGGCGCTGTCCCGCTCCCGCCGTGCCTGGCGGCGGTGGCGGCGGTGGCGGCGGCGGCGCGATGGCGGTTGCGTTGGGCGGCGTCGGCGGCGCGATGCCGTAGGCGCTCGGCGAAGTCGGCACGGAGGCTGGCGCGACCCCGACGGCGTTGGGCGGCGTCGGCTGGTAGGGGATCACGTCCGGCGCGACGCCGGGTGGCGGCTGCGGCTTCAGGGCCATGGCGAGCTGGGCGTCGATCGCCTGCGCCTCGGCCCCGGTCGCGGGCAGCAGGCCGAGCATCGGGGCGATGCGCGCAATGATCTCGCCAGCGGCGGGCGCGGAGACCTCGCCGGCGGTCGAGAAATAGCCCGTGGCCTTGGTGCCGTGCGGCGCGTCGAGCATGACGTAGACGGCGTATTTCGGCGCGTTCATCGGAAACGCGCAGATGAAGGCGCTGACATTGACGTGCAGGTGGTAGCCGTTGGCACCGATCTTCTCCGCCGTGCCGGTCTTTCCGCCAACGAAATAGCCCGGCACGTTCGCCGCCATGCCGGTGCCATCGGCGACGACGAGGCGCATCATCTTGCGCATCGTGACCGAGGTCGACTCCTTCATGATCTGCGTGCCGGGAACCTCGGTGCCGGCCGGCACGGCGAGCAGCGTCGCCTGGTGCTGCAGGCCGCCATTCACGATGGTGGCGGCGCCGCGGACGATCTGCATCGGCGGCTCGGTGATACCCTCGCCGAAGCCCACCGTCATCACCGTTGCCGGCCCCCACTGGCTCGCCGGCTGGAACATCGGGCTGCCCGCCTCCGGCAGCTGGATCCCCAGGCGGCTGAACATGCCCACGCGCTGCAGCCAGGCGCGCTGGTCCTTGCCCCCCACCGCGAGCGCGATGTGCGAGGCGCCGAGATTGGAGGAATAGACCAGCACTTCCGGCAGATAGAGCCAGCGGTGCTTGCCCTCGTAGTCGGTGATGGTGAAGCGCCCCACATGGATCGGGTGGATGGCGTCGAACTCGTCCCAGGGATGGATGATCCCCTTGTTGAGCGCCATCGAGAGGGTTTCGAGCTTCAGGATGCTTCCGGGC
>JAJYFW010000455.1 GCA_021785335.1 Pseudomonadota bacterium | reverse complement strand
TATAAGGGTGCCGGGGGCGGGAAAATACCTCGTCCCGCGGGCCGATCTCGACGATCTTGCCGAGATACATGACAGCGACGCGATGCGTGAGATGCTCGACGATCGCGAGATCGTGGCTGATGAACATCAGCGCCAGCCCCAGCTCGTCCTGCAGGTCGGCGAGCAGGTTCACGATCTGCGCCTTCACCGACACGTCGAGTGCCGAGACCGCCTCGTCGCAGACGATGATGTCGGCACCGGGAGCCAGCGCCCGCGCGATGCCGATGCGCTGGCGCTGCCCGCCGGAGAACTCGTGCGGCAGCCGCTTCATCGCGTCGCGCGGCAGTTGCACCTTGTCCATCAGCCCCGCCACCCGGTCCCACAGCTCGGAACCCGAGGCGAGGCCGAAATTGACGATCGGCTCGGCCACGATCTGCCCCACCGAAAGACGCGGGTTGAGGCTGGAGTACGGGTCCTGGAACACCACCTGCATGCGCCGGCGCAACGGCCGCAGCCTGCCCGCGGGCAGGTTGTCGATGCGCTCGCCGTCGAGCCACACCTCCCCGTCCGTCGGGTCCAGCAGCCGCAGCACCGCCCGCCCCACGGTGGACTTGCCGCAGCCGCTCTCGCCCACCACGGAAAGCGTCTCGCCGCGGTCGATATGGAACGTCACGCCGTCCACCGCGTGCACCGCGCCACGCCTGCCGCCGAACAGCCCGCCCTTGAGCGGGAAATGCTTCACCAGCGCGTTGACCTCGAGCAGATGCGCGCTCATGCCGCTTCCCTTCGCGCCGCGAGCAGATGGCAGGCCACGAGATGCTCGGCCTGCGTCCCCGCGCCGGTACTGATCGCCGCCGGCACCACTTGGCGGCACACCTCCATCACGTGCGGACAGCGCCCCGCGAAGGCGCAACCGGGAAGCGGCTTGCGCAGGCTGGGCACTTGGCCCGGAATCTCCGTGAGCCGCCCCCGCCCTTCCTCGCCAAGCGAGGAGCCGAGCTTCGGCACCGCCGCGAGCAGCCCCTGCGTGTAGGGATGCATCGGCGAGGCGAACACGGCCGCCGCCGTCCCCTCCTCGACCTTGCGCCCGGCGTACATCACCACCACGCGCTCGGCCATCTCCGCCACCACGCCAAGGTCGTGCGTGATCAGCATGATCGCCGCGCCCACACGCCGCTTGAGGTCGCGCATCAGGTCGAGGATCTGCGCCTGGATGGTCACGTCGAGCGCCGTCGTCGGCTCGTCGGCGATCAGCAGCTTCGGGTTGCACGACAGCGCCATCGCGATCATCACCCGCTGGCGCATGCCGCCCGAAAGCTGGTGCGGATACTCGCGCACCCGCCGCTCCGGCGCCGGAATTCCGACCAGCGCCAGCAGCTCGATCACCCGCGCCGTCGCCGCAGCGCCATCGAGCCCCTCGTGCAGCCGCAGCGCCTCGCCGATCTGCCGCCCCACGGTCAGCACCGGGTTCAGGCTCGTCATCGGCTCCTGGAAGATCATCGCGATGTCCTTGCCGCGCAGCGCCTGCATCTCGGCCTCCGGCAGGGTCAGCAACTCGCGCCCCTGGAACCGGATGGAGCCCGCGATCCTGCCCGGCGGCTCAGGCACCAGGCGCAGGATGGACATCGAGGTCACCGACTTGCCGCAGCCGCTCTCGCCCACGATCGCCACCGTCTCGCCGGCGCGGATCGCGAACGAAAGCCCCTGCACGGCGCGCACCACGCCGTCATCGGTCGCGAAATGCGTCTGCAGGTCGCTGACCTCCAGCAGGTTCTCCCCGTCGGCCCCGCCTTTCGCCATCGTCGTCACAGCCGCTTCGCCAGCCGCGGATCGAGCGCGTCGCGCAACCCGTCGCCCAGCAGGTTCACCGCCAGCACCGTGACCGAGAGGAACACCGCGGGAAAGAACACGATGTACGGCTTGATCTGCCAGAGCGCCCTTCCCTCGGCCATGATGTTGCCCCAGGACGGGATGGTCGGCGGCGTGCCCGCGCCGATGAAGGACAGGATCGCCTCGATGATCATCGCGGACGCGCAGATATAGGTCGCCTGCACCGTCAGCGGCGCCATCGTGTTCGGCACGATGTGCTTGTACATGATCTTCGGCAGCCTGGTCCCCGAGGCGACCGCCGCCTCCACGAAGGGCTGCTCGCGCAGGCTCAGCACCACGCCGCGCACCAGGCGCGCGACGGTCGGCACCTGCGGAATGGTAATCGCGATCACCACGTTGTAGACGGAGCCCCTTGTCAGTGCCATCAGCGCGATCGCGAGCAGGATGCCCGGGATCGCCATCAGGCCGTCCATGATCCGCATCAGCACCATGTCGAGCCAGCGCACGAAGCCCGAAACGACCCCGATCGTCATGCCGATCGCGGAGGCGAGGATCGCCACGCTGAACCCCACCCCGAGCGAGACCCGGGATCCGTAGAGCACGCGCGAATACACGTCGCGCCCCAGCATGTCGGTGCCGAACCAGTGCCCGGCCCCGGGGTCGAGCAGCCGGTGGATCGGCGAGATCGATTCCGGGTTCCTCGTGCCCAGCCACGGCGCGAAGATGGCGATGAACACCATGATCGCGAGCAGCGAGCCGCCGGCGACGATGGTCGGGTAGCGCAGCACGAAGCGCATCGTCCGTCCGCGCTCGCTGCGCGGCGGCAGGACGTCCGGCAGTTCGGCCGCGGCGGGAACGCCGCCCAACGAGATGCTCAATAGCGGATCCTCGGATCGAAGAGTGTGTAGAGAAGGTCGACCACCAGGTTCACCAGCACGTAGACGAAGCTGAAGACCAGCACCACGCCCTGGATCACCGGGTAGTCACGTTGCAGGATCGCATCGACCGTGAGCCGGCCGATGCCGGGCAGCGCGAACACGCTCTCCGTCACCACCGCGCCCCCGATGAGGGCCGCGAAGCCGATGCCGATGATGGTCACGATCGGCACCGCCGCGTTCTTCAGCGCGTGGACGTAGAGGATCGCGCGCCG
>JAJYFW010000015.1 GCA_021785335.1 Pseudomonadota bacterium | reverse complement strand
CGGAAAATCGAACGCCTCCGCCTGCACGTCCTGGCACAACGCCAGCGTCACCGGCCCGCACGCGGCGGGGTCCGTCAGCACGGCGAGCGCCGCCGGCAGGCTGCTCATCAACTGTTCCGGCCGCGTGATCCGGTCGAACAGCCGCGAGACCGGCCGCAGGCAGTCGTTCGCGCTCACCGTGAGGTCGGAGAAATCCTCCACCTGCTGCAGCACCGGGTCCGGCACCCGGCTCGCGAACACGTCCCCCGGCAGGAACAGCACCGGCAGCCGGTTCACATGCGCCAGCGCCGCGGCCGTCACCAGGTTCGTCGCCCCCGGTCCGATCGAGGTCGTGCACGCCATGAACCGCCGCCGCCGTGCCTGCCGCGCGAACCCCGCGGCGGCGAACCCCATCGCGCTCTCGTTATGCGCCCGCAGCGTCGGCAGCGCCTCGCCCGCCGCCGCGAGCGCCTCGCCCAGCCCCGCGACGTTCCCGTGCCCGAAGATCGCCCACACCCCGGCGCAGAGCGGCACGTCCCGCCCGTCCACCACCGTCCTCTGCGCCGCGAGCGCCGTCACCAGCGCCTGAGCCATCGTCATCCGCATTGGCAGGATCCTCCCGCCGCCTATTGTCCGCGCCGCCGCGACGGATGACAAACGCCCCCGACACAAAGGGAGCGACTCATGCGCGACGTGGCGGTGATCGGGGCTGGACGGATCGGGGCGATCCACGCGCGCAACCTCGCGGCGATGCCGGGCGTGCGCGTCGCCGGCATCGCGGACCCCGACACAGCCGCGGCAAAGCGCCTGGCCGATGCCTGCCGCACCGGCGTCATCCCCCTCGAATCCGCCTTCGCCGCCGGCGCGGTCGTCATCGCCTCGCCCACGCCCACCCACGCCGACTTCGTCGAGCGCGCCGCCGCCGCCGGCGCCGCCGTGTTCTGCGAGAAGCCGGTCGACCTCGACGCCGACCGTGTGCGCGCCTGCCTCGCGGCGGCCACCCGCGCCGGCATCCTGCTCATGGTCGGCTTCAACCGCCGCTTCGACCCCAGCTTCGCGGCACTCAAGGAAACCATCGCCGCCGGGCGCATCGGCCGCCTGGAACTGCTCTCCATCACCAGCCGCGACCCATCGCCCCCACCCGCCGCCTATATCCGCGTGTCCGGTGGCCTGTTCCGCGACATGACCATCCACGATTTCGACATGGCCCGCTTCCTCCTCGGCGAGGAACCCGTCGCCCTCAGCGCCACCGCCTCCGCCCTGCTGCCCGAGGTGCGCGACGAGGGCGACGTGGACACGGCCGCGATCACCCTCCGCACCGCCTCGGGCACCATCGCCACCATCACCAACTCGCGCCGCGCCACCTACGGCTACGACCAGCGGATCGAGGCGCTGGGTTCCACGGCCATGATCGCCGCCGGCAACCACACCGCCACGAGCCTCACCTTCGCCGATTCGCACGGCTACCGCACCGACCCCGCGCTCCCCTTCTTCCTTGAACGTTACGAAGCCGCCTATCGTGCTGAAATTGCAACCTTCCTCGCGGCACTGGAGGGGCAGGACGTCGCCTTCCCGACCGGCGAGGACGGGCTGCGCGCGCTGGTCATCGCCGACGCCGCCCTCGAATCGACGCGCACCGGCAACGAGGTCTCCCTCTGATGCGCATCGGGCTCGTCACCGATTCCCTCGGCCATCTCGACCGCGATTCGATGCTCGACGCCGCAAGCTCCATGGGCATCGAGGCGCTGGAAATCGGCTGCGGCGCTTGGTCGAGCGCGCCCCATCTCGACCTCGACGCCACGCTCGCGAGCGACACGGAGCGCCTCTCCCTCCTCGCCGCCATCGAGCGCCGCGGCATGGAGCTTGTCGCCCTCAACTGCTCCGGCAACCCGCTCCACCCCGGGCACTCCGGCGCCGCCCACCGCCGCGTCGCGGAAAAAACCATCCGCCTCGCCCCGCTCCTCGGCGTCAAGCGCGTCGTCATGATGTCCGGCTGTCCCGGCGGGCCCGGCGACGCCAACGCCAACTGGATCACCACCGCATGGCCGCCGGAGACCGCGGAGGTCCTCGCCTGGCAATGGCGCGAGCGCATCGTCCCGTTCTGGCAGGACCTCGCCGCCCTCGCCGCCGCGAACGGCGTCACCCTCGCGCTGGAACTGCACGGCCAGCAGGCGGTCTACAACGTCCCCACGCTGTTCCGCCTCCGCGACGCGGTCGGCAAGCGCGTCGGCGCCAACCTCGACCCCTCCCACCTCATGTGGATGGGCGCCGACCCCGCCAGGGCGGCCACGGCACTCGGCCCCGCCATCCACCATGTCCACGCCAAGGACACGCGCATCGACCCCGCCAACGCCGCGCTGGCCTCCGTCATCGACACCACGCCGATGGCGGACCACCCGCACCGCGCCTGGTCCTACGTCACGCTGGGCGACGGCCATCCGCTCCCGTGGTGGCGCACCTTCCTGGCGGCGCTGCGGGCCGCCGGCTACGATGACGTGCTTTCCATCGAGCACGAGGACGTCTCCTGCACGCCGGAGGAGGGCGTGGCCCGCTCGGTGGAACTGCTGCGAGAGGCGATGGTGTAGAAGGATGAGTTTCCGCAACGACTACGCGCGCGGCCAGCGCGACAGCCGCCCCTGGGGCACGTGGGAGGTGCTCGACGCCGGCCCCGGCTGGTGCGTCAAGCGCATCACCGTGAACCCCGGCGGCATCCTCTCGCTGCAGAAGCACCAGCACCGCGCCGAGGTCTGGACCATCACCGCCGGCACCGCCCGCGTCACCCAGGACGGCCGCGTCTTCGAGCTTGCCGCCGGCAACACCACGCAGCACGCGATCGGCGTCATCCACCGCGTGGAGAACCCCGGCGCCGAACCCATGGTCTTCGTCGAGGTCCAGCTCGGCGCGGAACTACGCGAGGACGATATCGAGCGCTTCGAGGACCGCTACGGCCGCGGCTGATGCTCCTGCGCGTGCAGCAGCGCCGACTGCGCCGCCGCCGACAGCGCGGCAAACGGCGATGAACCACCGAGCGGCCTGACCACCGGCGCCGGCTGGAAATTCTCCAGCTGCGGCGTCGGCGCGATCAGGCTCGTCGTCGCCGACGACCATACGGAACCGGCAGCCCCGACCTGCATGGCAGCACCTCCCAGGCCCTGATCCTCGCCGCCACGCAAGCCGCATGCCGCGCCGAACCCGCGGCGCATCGCCATCGCTACCCGGCAGGGCGCGCCGGGCGGCACCACCCGCCCGGCAGCTTCTTCCCGCTCGCGCGACCCCTTCCCTATTTCCCTGGCGCCGCAACCCAGCGGTTGCTGCTGACGCCCGGGAACAGGTGCACGATCCTGCCGTCCGCCAGCGACACCAGCGCGGCCTCGTCGCGGTTCTCGATCGTGACCAGCGCCTCCTTGCCGCCATCGACAATGGCAAGCCCGCTGAGCTTGTTCGCCCCCTTGGCGGGCCGGACGGCGATCTCGCCGAGATACTTCGCCGGCGCGGCCGAGAATTTCAGAATGTGCCCCGAAAACCCCGCGACATAGACCGTGTGCCCGCCGGGGGACGCCGCCGCCTGCATGAACCCGGCCGTCGCCTTCAGGATCGCCGTATAGGCGAAGTGCGGATCGACCTCGCTCGTCTTGATCCGCGTCACCTTCCCGTTCGCCGTATCGACCACGCTCATCACGCCGGTCTTGATGTCGGCGGAGAACAGATTGCCGCCGGCGAACACCAGGTCGCCCGACCGCGCCACCGGATAGGTCGTCGTCACCCGGCCGGAGGGCACGGCGATCGCCGTGACCGTCCGGTCCATGTTGCCGCCGACATAGATCTCGGACTCGGACGGGTTCACCGCGATGGCATTGCCGCCCACCGCCAGCGTGAACACCGGCGCGTGCGAGCCCAGCGCATAGGCCGCGACCGTCCTGGCCGAGAGCACGACCAGAAGCTTCCTCTGCGCCAGCACCCGCGCGACCCGCGCGCCCCTGATCGTCGGAAACGCCCCGATCCGCGCGCCGGTCGCGGCGTTCATCATGGTAATGGTGCCGACCGGCGAGGGCACATAGACCGTGCCGCTCGCCGCGTCATAGGCGGCGTAGAAGCTGTTGCCGGCTGGCGTGCCCGCCTTGGCGAATGCCGCCGTGCGCAACGTCATCGCGGTGGGGTCGACAAAGAAGACCGTGCCGGGCCCCGGTCCCATCGGCGGGCTCGCCGAGGCTCCCAGCGCCATCGGGCCGCCTGCCGCGAACGCCGCGGGCGCGCCCGCGCAAGCCGCGCATGCCGCGGCAGCAAACATCAGTTTCTTCAGCATGGATCGATGCTCCGGTGTGATCACATGCCGGTTTCGTGATGTCTGGAAAAAGGTTACCAGACCTCACCGAAATTTCAGAATTCAACGCCCGGCGAGGGGCCGGCGCAGCCTGCCCGCCCGCCGGAACGCCGCCGCCTCAGTGCGTCTTGTCCAGCGCCTGCCCGATATCGGCCAGGATGTCGTCGATATGCTCGATCCCGATCGACAGCCGCACATACCCCGCCGAAACCCCCGTCGCCGCCTGCTCGGACTGCGACAGCTGCGAATGCGTGGTGCTCGCGGGATGGATCGCCAGGCTCCGCGCGTCGCCGATATTCGCCACGTGATAGAGCAGCCCGAGCGAATCGATGAACTTCTTTCCGGCCGCGACACCCCCCTTGAGCTCCATGCCGACGAGCCCGCCCATGCCGCCCTTCATGTACTTCGCGGCCGCCGCGGGGCTGGTAACGGAGGGATGGATCACGTTCGCTACTTCCGGCCGCTTCTTGAGGTAGTCCACCACCGCCATCGCGTTCTCGCTGTGCGCCTTCATGCGCAGCGCCACCGTCTCGATCCCCTGCAGGATCAGGAACGCGTTGAACGGCGACAGCGCCGCGCCGAGGTCGCGCAACAGCGTCACCCGCATCTTGAGGATATAGGCGATCGGCCCCAGCGGCTTCACCGCCTCGGTCCACACCGCGCCGTGATAGGACGGGTCCGGCGTGTTCAGCGCCGGCTGCCGCGCGGCATGCGCCGCCCAGTCGAAATTGCCGCCATCGACAACGATGCCGCCAATCGAGTTGCCGTGCCCGCCAAGGTATTTGGTCAGCGAGTGCATCACCACCGCCGCCCCGTGCTGGAACGGCTTCACCAGCAGCGGGCAGGCCGTGTTGTCCATCACCAGCGGCACGCCCATCGAGCGGCCGATCGCCGCCACCTCCGCGATCGGGAACACGCGCAGCTTCGGGTTCGGCAGCGTCTCCGCGTAGTAGAGTCGCGTCTTCTCGTCCGTCGCGCGCCGGAACCCCTCGGGGTCCGCGGGGTCGACGAACCGCACCTCGATCCCCTGGTCCTTCAGCGTGTTGGCGAACAGGTTCCAGGTGCCGCCATAGAGGTCGGTGGAGGCAACGAAATTGTCTCCCGCCTTGCACAGGTTCTGCACGCAGAACGCCGATGCCGCCTGGCCCGAGGCCACCGCCAGCGCCGCGACACCCCCCTCCAGCGCCGCGACGCGCTTCTCCAGCGCATCGACGGTCGGGTTCATGATGCGCGTGTAGATGTTGCCCAGCGAACGCAAGGCGAACAGGTCCGCCGCATGGTCGCTGCTGTCGAACTGGTAGGACGTCGTCTGGTAGATCGGCACCGCGACCGAGGTCGTGGCCGAATCCCGGCGCCAGCCGGCATGAAGCGCAAGCGTCTCGTCGTGCATGGCAGTTCCTCCCCCTTTGTGGCGTTGCGGCCGGCCATGATGTGGCCGATTTTCCAGCGAGAGCAAGCGCGAGGGGCCTGTGATGCAATTGGTGGTTCTGCCCGGCGACGGGATCGGTCCGGAAATCGTGGCGGTGACGGAAGCGGTGCTCGGCGCCGTCTCCCAGCGCTTCCAGCTCGGCATCGCCACGAAGCACGACATCGCCGGCCAGGAGTCCATCGCGAGATACGGCAAGGCCGTCCGCCCCGAGCTGGTGGACATCGTGCGCCAGGCCGACGGGCTGCTGCTCGGCCCCACCTCCACCCTCGACTACGCCGGCGAGCCCGGCCCCAGCGCCGTGTTCCGCAAGGCGCTCGACCTCTTCGCCAACATCCGCCCTGCCCGCACCTATCCCGGCCTGCCCGGCCGCGTCGGCGCGATGGACCTCGTCGTGGTGCGCGAGAACACGGAAGGCTTCTACGCCGACCGCAACATGGCCCACGGCAACGCCGACATCCTGGTCACCGATGACGTTGCGATCGCGATACGCAAGATCACCCGCCAGGGCAGCGAGCGCATCGCCCGCGCCGGCTTCGAGCTGGCCATGCGCCGCCCCCGCCGCCGCGTCACCCTCGTCCACAAGGCCAACGTGCTGACCACCTCGGACGGCCTGTTCCTCGCCGCCTGCCGCGACGTCGCGAAGAACTTCCCGGAAGTCGCGGTCGAGGAAGTCATCGTGGACGCGATGATGGCGCATGTCGTGCGCAACCCCGCGCATTTCGACGTCATCGTCACCACCAACATGTTCGGCGACATCCTCTCCGACCTCACCGCGGAGATGTCGGGCAGCCTCGGCATGGGCGGCTCGATCAACGCCGGCACGCGCCACGCCATGGCCCAGGCCGCGCACGGCAGCGCGCCGGACATCGCCGGCCGCGATCTCGCCAACCCGATGAGCCTCGTCCTCTCCGCCGCCCAGCTTCTCGACTGGCACGGCCGCCGCGCGGACCAGCCCCGCTTCGCCGAGGCCGCGAAAGCCATCGAGAACGCGGTCGCCGCCTGCCTCGAGGCCGGCGAGAAGACCCGCGACGTCGGCGGCACGGCGGGCACCCGCGCCGTCGGCGCCGCGCTGGTCAAGCGCCTCAGCGCGTAAGGAGCGGCCTCACCTCGCGCTCCCACGCGCGCAGCGCCGCCCCGATCGCCTGGTGCATGTCGAGATAGCGGTAGGTGCCGAGCCGCCCGCCGAACACCACCCGCTTCTCCTCGGCCGCCAGCGCCCGGTACAAATCGTAGCGCGCCCGGTCCTCGGCGAGGTTGATCGGGTAGTACGGCTCGTCCGCCGCGTTCGCGAACCGGCTGTACTCGCGCGCGATGATCGTCTTCTGGAACTCGCCGCGCCACGGCGCGAAATGCTTGAACTCGGCAATGCGCGTCCACGCCACGTCCGCGTCGGCATAGTTCATCACCGCGCAGCCCTGGAAATCGCCGTCGTGCACCTCGTGCGCGAAGTCGAGCGTCCGCCAGCCCAGCCGCCCGAGCCGCTCGCCGAAATACCGGTCGATCGGTCCCGTATAGACCACCGGCACGTCGGGCGCCCCCTCGCGCGCCGCGAACCAGTCCACGCCCAGGTGAACGGCAATGTTCCGGCTCGCCAGCATCTTCCCGAAGATCGCCGTGTACCCGTGCTCCGGCATCATCTGGTACGTATCGCTGAAATAGCGGTTGTCGAAATTATACCGCACCGGCAACCGCGTGATGATCTCGGCCGGCAGCAGCGCCGGGTCCGTCTGCCACTGCTTCCGCGTATAGCCGCGGATGAACGCCTCGTAGAGCGGACGCCCGATCAGGCTTATCGCCTTCTCCTCGAGGTTCGCCGGCGCCGCGAAACCCCCGGCATGCTCCGCCACCCACGCCCGCGCCTGGGCCGGCGACATCAGCCACCCGGTGAACAGGGAGATCGTCGCGAGGTTGATCGGCATCGGGAACACCCGCCCGCCGGCGGTCGTCCACACCCGATGCTCATAGGGCACCCAGTTCGTGAAGCGCGAGAGGTAGTCCACCACCTCGCGGCTGTTGGTGTGGAAGAGATGTGCCCCGTATTTGTGGACCTCGATCCCCGTTGCCGCATCGATGCAGGTGTAGGCGTTACCCCCGACATGAGGGCGCCGGTCCAGGACCGCCACGCGAAACCCCGCCGCCGCCGCGCGCTCGGCAACCGTCGCCCCGAAAAATCCCGCGCCGATAACGATCAAATCGGCCCCTTCGAACACGCTCATGCGAACAGAACCACGCCGGGCCCGCGGCGGTGCCCGGTCCCCCGGATCATCGAATGAAAACCAGACCCGTGCGGGAGAAATAGTTGGGCACTGGGTCCAGCGCGGCAATCGTTCGAAACGAATCCTGCGGCTGCACGAGCTCATATCCACGCGCGGCCATGCGCTCGATCCAATACTCCGCCGGCTGGCAGTTGACGTGGTGGTAGCCGTCCTGCCCCGGCATTGCATGCGTCATCGCGACGATCCGGCCATTGGCGAGTGTGTCGAGAAAGAAATCGACCTTCGAAGGCTCGATATGCTCGGCAACCTCGCAGCTCCAGGTGAGATCGACCGGCATATAGAACGAGCCTGACAAGAGATCGTGCAGCGCGATCGGAGCGACGGCACGATCCACGTTGGCTTTCAAGCCATCGATGCCGAACGCATAGACCCCGGCCCGGTTGAAAAACGTCACGGCGTGCCCTTCGCCGCACCCCACGTCCAGCATAGATCGCGGGGCAAAACGGTCGATCAGGTAGCGCCAGAGCGCCGGGCAGAGCGTGTTCGCATCGCCGTGCCGAATGTTCCCTCCAAGATCGGGACGGGCGGCGTCAGCTACGGTAGGCATCGTGAGAACCTCGTTGGACTGCATTGGCGGCATTCTCGGCAATCTCATAGGGCTGGCACCATCCATTCGCGCCCGTCAAGGTCTCGGCAACGACCGTGGTCTCCCGCACCGCCCACGCCACCGCCTCGCCGCGATCAGCGAGCAAACAGGCCTCCGCTACATCCGGATCCCGGTGCCCGCCTGACCGGGGGCAGGCCGCTATCGCACCCGGCGGTATCGGCCTGTATGCTACCGAATCGTACGGTGAAGCTTCCCTGCCCGTCGGCGATCGGCGACCACGCCCGCCCCCTGGCAGGAAGCGCTTGGAGATTGACTATGTCGGAATTTCCCGCACGCAAATGGAACACCGCCATCGTCGTCATCCTGAAGGACGAGGCTCCGTATATCGACAACTGGATTCTCCATCACCTCGCGCTCGGCTTCGAGCACATCTTCATCTACGACAACAACAGCACCGACCGCATCGCCGACGCGCTCACCCGGTTCATCAACGGTGGCGTGGCCACACTCATCACCTGGCCGGCCCGCGCCGGCCAGATCGACGCATACAACCACGCGGTCCATCTGCTGCGTGACAGCAGCGAATGGCTCGGTTTCTTCGATGTCGACGAATACCTGGTACTGCACCAGCACGACAGCATCGACGGCTACCTCGCTTCCTGCAATGCCGATCAGATCCTGTTGCCCTGGCGCAACTTTCCCTACGGCGGTCACACCGCCGCTCCCGGCGGAGCAGACACCGAGAACTACTTCTGGGCCCACCGCAACCGGGCGGACCTGGCCGTGCAGGTCAAGCATCTGGTCCGCCCGCGCCTCGCCCTGAACACCACCGCGCATTTTAGCTTCCTCGCGCCCGGCGGGCGGATCGTCATGGCGGACGGCACCGCATGCGGGCCGGGGCACCTGATCACCGGGCCAAGCTATCGCGGCGCCCAGCTCAACCACTACGCCACGCGCTCTCTCGCCGAGAACACGCACCGTCTGCGCAAGGGCCAGGTCGACGGCGGCGCCGAAAAACAGCTCGCCCATTTCGCCCCCCTCACCGCGGAGTTCGCGGCGACCATGGAATACGACCCCAGCATCCTGCGCCATTACCGCGCCTTCGCGCAGGAGCGGGAGCGCTGGTCGCGCATCGCCGACCGCCCGCACCGCTATGGCATGATGCAGCGGCGCGGCATATTGCCATCCTGGAACAACATACCGTTCTATTTCGCGAAGTCCTTCGCCAACTACCTCCTGGGCAAAAGCGAGATCATGCACGCGACGGAGCTGCCCCTCACCTGGGTCGAGCCGGACGGCACAGAAAAGAACCTGCAACATTTCTGGGCGAGTGGGGAACTGGCTTCCGTCCATTTTCGCATCGACCAGCGCGCCTTCCTGCCCTTCTTCATGGGCTCGATCCACTATGGCGATTTCGTCCGTCGCTGCGGCTACGAGGCTCGCTCCATCGCCCGCGACGTCGACATCGCGGAGGCGTGGTCCTACACGCTGGATTATGCCGGAACCTGCCTCGCCGACATCTTCGACCTGCAGACCGCGACCGGCGTCGAGATCACGGCGACGGCCGAAGGCGCCGAACCAACCCGCGTCGTGCTTCCCACCGGCAGCTACGCCGGCCTCGTCTACCGCCCCCGCTATTTCCTCGACAACACCGCGGTCACGTTCGCAATCCGCGGCAAGTGCCGGGTCAGGGAACTCATCCTCGGCGCCCTGCCCTAGATACCCCCCTCACCAGCCCCTCGATCCACGCATACGTCTTCTCCAACCCCTCCCGCAACGTCCGCGACGGCGCCCAGCCCAGCCGCTCGCGGATCAGCCGGTTGTCGGAATTCCGCCCCCGCACCCCGAGCGGCCCCGGCACATGCCGCACCTCGATCCGCTTGCCCGCGATCTCCGCCACAATCGCCACCAGCCCGTTGATGGAAACCATCTCCTCGGACCCGATGTTGAACGGCCCCGCCTCTCCCGCCCGCAACAGCCGCGTCGTCCCCTCCAGGCACTCGTCAACATAAAGAAACGACCGCGTCTGCCGCCCATCGCCCCAGATCTCGATCGTGTCGCCGCTGCGCGCCTCGGCCACCTTCCGGCAGACCGCCGCCGGCGCCTTCTCCCGCCCGCCGGTCCACGTCCCCTCGGGCCCGAAGATGTTGTGGAACCGCGCAACCGCCGTCGCCATCCCGTGATTGCGCCGATACGCGAGATAAAGCCGCTCGGAAAACAGCTTCTCCCACCCGTACTCGCTGTCCGGCGCCGCGGGATACGCGCTGTCCTCGGCGCAGTTCGGGCTGTCCGGGTCCTCCTGGTTGTAGGCGGGATAGATGCAGGCGGAGGACGAATAGAACATCCGCGCCACCCCCGCCCGCCGCGCCGCCTCCAGCATCTGCAGGTTCACCATCGCGGAGTTCTGCATGATCGCCGCGTCGTTCTCGCCGGTGAAGATATACCCGGCACCGCCCATGTCCGCCGCGAGCTGGTAGACCTCGTCGAACGCCCGGTCGCAGACGGCGGCACACACCTCCGCCTCGCGCAGGTCGCCCACGACAAAATCGTCCGCGGCACTCGGCGCGAATTCCGGCCGCTTGAGATCGACCCCGCGCACCCAAAACCCCTCCGCCTTCAGCCGGCGGACGAGATGCGCGCCGATGAACCCGCCGGCGCCGCAAACCAGGGCCTGTCGCATCAAAAATCGCCTCCCTCGCACCCCGGCCAGACCGAAAGGCGGTTGTCGCTCGCCCAGACAATTGTCCCGCCCTCGCGCCGGTCAACCCCCGCCACCTGCCACGCCGCCGCCACAGCCGGTTGACCGAACGCCCGTTTCGCGTTTCTTGGCCCGATACCGCGAAGGCAGAGCC
>JAJYFW010000454.1 GCA_021785335.1 Pseudomonadota bacterium | reverse complement strand
AGCACAGGCGGCCCGTCGTGAAGCCTTCTTCCCGCAGGAGGCCGCGAACCGCGAGCAGCACGAACCAGGCGGCAAGGGCACCGTCCCAATCCACCACCTCCTGGTAGATCGAGGGTCTCAGAAAGCCATAAAAGGGGCCGAACAGGATCGCCATGGCCAGGATCGCCGCCATGGCGGGTGACGCGCTGGCGGCACGGTGGGCGGTGCGCGCCGCCTCGGCAACGCACCACACGGCGAGGACCGAGGCAACAAGGCACGAGACCCGCGTGACATCCTGCCCGATGCCGCCGACGAGAAGCAGCGGCAGGCGCACCAGGGCAAGCACGACGCCGACATAGGAATAGATCCGGCCGTTGCGGGCGAAGCCCTCGAAGCCGATCGTTGCCGGAGCAACATCGAAACGTCCTCGCAACAGATGCGTCAGCATGGAGTTGAACACCATGCCGTCATGCACCGGCGCAAGCAGCCCCCCGCCAGCGGCAAGCGGCACCGCGTAGAGCGCCAGCGCCGCCACCGCCAGCAACCATGGCGACAGCAGGCTTGCCTCGCCGGAGTTCACGCCGCCGCCGGCTGCCGCCGCACCCGCACCCGGCGCACGCGGCGGCCGTCGGCCTCAAGCACGCGGAAGACGAGGCCCGAAGGATGGGCCACCACCTCTCCGCGCGCCGGCACATGGCCCGCCAGGGTCACGACGAGTCCCCCCACGGTGTCGATGTCCGCACCCCGCTCCTCCTCCGTCAGCACCGGGCCGAGCCGTTCCTCGAACGCCGCGATCGGCAGGCGCGCATCGAGATCGAGCACGCCCTCGCCGCGCTCGAACACCATCGGGCCCGGCGGTTCGTCGTGTTCGTCGGAGATCTCGCCGGTGAGGGTCTCGACCAGGTCCTCGATCGTCACCAGCCCGTCGATGCCGCCGAACTCGTCAACGACGAGGGCGAGGTGCACGCGCGCCTGGCGCATCTGGGCCAGGAGGTCGAGCACGGGAATCTGCGGCCCCACCAGCAGCGGCCGGCGCAGCAGCGCCTCCAGCCGGAACGCCTCTGGCGCACCGGTGTAGCCGAACACATCCTTGATGTGGACCATGCCCACGATGTCGTCGAGCTCCTCGCGATAGACCGGAAGCCGCGAATGCCCCTCCGCGCGGATCTGCGCGATCGCGTCGGCGAGCGAGGTGTCGAGCCGCATCGCCACGATGTCCGCACGCGGGATCATCACGTCATAGGCGGTCTTGCCGCGCAGCCGCAGCACATTCTCGATCAGCGCGCGTTCCTGCCGGTCGATCGCGACCGTCTCGCCGGGCGCCGGCGGTGTCTCGGCCGCCTCCTCCACCAGCTCCGCGAGGCTCTCGCGCAGGCTCGGTTCCTGCCGGCGCAGCAGCGCGCGCAGATGTTCCCGCAGCGTCACGACAGCCTCGGCGCGCGGCGCGCCTTCCATGGGTTGGGCACGCCGAGCCGCGCCAGCCACCGCGTCTCCGCCATCTCCATCCGCCGCGCCTCGCCCGCGGCGTGATGGTCGTGCCCCCCGAGGTGCAGCAGCCCGTGCACCAGCAGATGCGCCGTATGATCCGCGACGCGCTTGCCCTCCGCCGCCGCCTCGCGCGCCACCACGCCGCGCGCGAGCACGATCTCGCCCGCCAGGCCCGGCGCCGATGGAAAAGTCAGCACATTGGTCGGCTTGTCGCGGCCGCGATGACGCGCGTTGAGCTGCCGCACCGCGCGGTCGGAATCGAGCACCACGACGACGTTCGCGCCACCGCATACGCGCCGCACGAGCCGCTCGATGCCATGGACGCGCCGCCAGGCGGGGTCGGCGACGATGATTTCCGATCCCGCCCGCTGTGGGTGATCAGGCGGCATCGCCCTCCGCGCCCCGCCCGCCCCGCGAGCGTGTCTCGCGCTCGGCCGCCGCGCGCTGGTCGTACGCATCGACGATCGCCGCGACCAGCGGGTGACGCACCACGTCGCGCTTGTCGAAGCGGCAGACGGCGATGCCGGGCACACCCTCCAGCGTCTCCAGCGCGTCGCGCAGGCCGGAACGCGTGCCAGTGGGCAGGTCGACCTGGCTGAGATCGCCGTTGATCACCATGCGCGTGCCCTCGCCCATGCGGGTGAGCGCCATTTTCATCTGGACCGACGTGGTGTTCTGCGCCTCGTCAAGGATCACGAAGGCATGCGCCAGTGTCCGCCCGCGCATGAAGGCGAGCGGTGCCACCTCGATCTCGCCGCTCGCCAGCCGCTTCCCCACCTGCTCCGCCGGCATCATGTCGTAGAGCGCGTCGTAGAGCGGACGCAGATAGGGGTCGACCTTGTCCTTGAGGTCGCCGGGCAGGAAGCCGAGCCGCTCGCCTGCCTCGACAGCGGGGCGCGACAGCACGATGCGGTCGATGCGCTGCGCCTGCAGCATCGCGACCGCCTGGGCGACGGCGAGGTAGGTCTTGCCGGTGCCGGCGGGGCCGAGCGCGAACACCATCTCGTGCTTGGCCAGCGTCTCCATGTAGCGCGCCTGGCCGGGGCTGCGCGCCGCCACCGCGCCGCGGCGGGTGCGGATCGCCGGCACGTCGGCGAGAGGCAGGCGCGGGTCCTCGATATCGGCGAGCTTTATCGCCGCCTCCACCTCGCTCATGCCCACCGCCTCGCCGCGCTCGAGCCGACGGTAGAGCCCGTCCAGCGCGCCGCGCGCCGCCTCCACCCGGTCGCCGTCGCCGGCGATCGCAACCCGGTTGCCGCGGCACGACAATCGCACCCCGAGCCCCTGTTCCAATCGCACCAGGTGCCGGTCGTGGTCGCCGAGCAGCAGCGGCAGCAGGGCGTTGTCGGCGAAATCGAGGGTGATGGCCCTCGCGGAACCATGGGCGGCGGGAGTCGAGGTGATGTGGGTCAAGCGCAGGCGAGCTCCTCGGTTTGGGGATCCTGAGCTGGGTGCAGGGGTTCGGCGGCGAGTGAGTTGGGATGTCCTTCGGCGATACGCAC
>JAJYFW010000453.1 GCA_021785335.1 Pseudomonadota bacterium | reverse complement strand
TCGGGGATGCCCCAGTGGGCGGTGACGGGATGGCCGGGCCAGATGGGGCAGACCTCGCCCGCCGCCTGGTCGCAGACGGTGAAGACGAAATCCATCGATGGCGCGCCGGGCCTTGCGAACTCGTCCCAGGATTTCGAGCGCAGGCCAGTGGTGGAGAGGCCCTGCTCGGCGAGGAGGCGCAGTGCCACGGGATGCACCGCGCCCTTGGGGAAGCTGCCGGCGCTGTAGGCCTCGAACTGGCCGGCGCCGAGTTCGCGCAAGAGGCACTCGGCGAGGATGCTCCTCGCCGAGTTGCCGGTGCAGAGGAAGAGGACGTTACGGGGTCGCGATGGTTGCGTGGACGTCATGAGCAGCAGGTCTTGGCCTCGGCCTTGGGGGCGCAGCAGGCGGCGTCGCCGGCGGCGGGCTTGCGGGCCTCGATGATGGCGGAGGCGACGTAGTCCTCGATGCCGCGGCCGGGGGCCCAGCTTTCGATCATGTCGCGGCTTTCCTGCTTGATGGTGACGCGGATATCGCGGAAGCCGGCGGCGCGGAGCCAGGCTTCGACATCCGTGCTGGGCGCGGCGCCGGCGACGCAGCCGCAGACGAGTTCGCGGTCCGCGGCGAGTTCGGGCGGCAGCGCCTTGACGTTGACGACGTCCGAGATGGCGAGGCGGCCGCCCTCCTTCAGGACGCGGAAGGCCTCGCGGAAGACCCGCGCCTTGTCGGGGACGAGGTTGACGACGCAGTTGGAGAGGATGACGTCCGCGGTGTTGTCGGCGATGGGCAGGTGCTCGATCTCGCCGAGGCGGAACTCGACGTTGGCGGCGCCGACTTTCGCCGCGTTGTCGCGGGCGCGGGCGAGCATTTCGTGGGTCATGTCCACGCCGATGACGTGGCCGGTGGGGCCGACGGCGCGGGCGGCGAGGAAGCAGTCGAAGCCGGCGCCGCTGCCGAGATCGACGACGGTCTCGCCGGGCTTCATCGCGGCGATGGCCTGGGGGTTGCCGCAGCCGAGACCGAGGTTGGCGCCCTCCGGGATGGCGGCGAGTTCGTCCGCGGAATAGCCGTAGTCCTGGGCCTGTTTTTCGAAGGGAAGTGCCGTGTCGCAGCAGGAGGAGGCGGTGCCGGCGGCGATCTGGCCGTAACGGTTACGCACCATTTCCTTGATGTCGGCGGTGTCCATGGTTCAGGCGACCTTTCTGGTTCGCGTGGCGGGTTCGCAGGCGGGTTGGGGGGCAGCGCAGGCGGCGGCGTTGCCGGCGCAGCACTTCTCCGTGAGGTAGGCGAGGAGCGCGTTCATCGTGGGGTAGGCGGCGGCGTAGATGAGCGAGCGGCCGTTGCGCGTGACCGTGGCGAGGCCCGCGATCTTCAGTTCCTTGAGGTGGAAGGCGAGCGTTGCCGAGGGCAGGCCGAGGCGCTCGCCGATCTGGCCGGCGGGCAGGCCCTCCGGGCCGGTCTCGACGAGGAGGCGGAAGACGTCGAGGCGGGTTTCCTGGGCGAGGGCCGCGAGGGCGGCGATGGCGGCTTGTTTTTCCATATTTCCAATATGGTGGAGATATGGAGGGAGTCAAGGCGCGGAGGCTAGGCGCAGCCGCACTCCTCGCCTTCCCAGGCCTCGCGGCCCTCTTTTACGAGGAACCAGACGATCGCCAGCGACGCGACGGGGTCGATCCACCAGGCCCGGAACAGGGCCTGGGCGGCGAGGCCGGCCAGGACGGCGAAGGAGAGCCAGGCGCAGGTGATGCTTTCCATGGCGTCCGCGCGCATGGCGCGACTGCCGAGCTGCGCGGCGACGGCGAGCTTGCGCCTGGCGAGGCAGCGCATGACGGGGATGGCGAGGATGCAGAGCACGAGGCCGGGGAGCGAGGATTCCGCGCCCTGGTGCGTCCACAGGCCCCACAGGGCGGAGGCGACGACGTAGGCCGCGAGGGCGAAGAGCAGGCCCCCGCCGGTGCGGCTCGCCAGGTGTTCCGCGCGTTCCGAGAAATCCTCCCCATGGCGGAGCTCGACCGACAGGCGCCAGATCAGCACGCCGGCAGAGGCCAGCTCGATGACGCTGTCCAGCCCGAAGGCGAGCAGCAGGAGGCTGCCGGCGGCGAGACCCGAGGCGATGGCCACGACGACCTCGATGACCATCCATGCGACGGAGAGCCATTCGAGCAGGAAGGCCTCGCGGATCAGCGCGGAGCGCGCGGCGTTTTCGGGCGGCCGGACCTCGCCCTCGCGGCAGCAGGAGGGGCCGCAACCGGGGGAAGCCGGCTTCGTGACGTTCGGGGCGGTGTCCATGTGCCGCAACATGGAATGTTTCCGGTTGCCGGGAATATCCTGCGCGGACCCGGCGCGGCGGCGGTGCCGCCGGCTAGCGGGTGGCGATGAGGAAGAGGCGGCGGAACGGCAGCAGCGTGGCGCCGTCCGGGCGGCGTGGGTAGTGGGGGCGGACGGCGTTTGTGTAGGCGGCGAGGAACTGGGAGCGGAGCGGTTCCTCCAGCGGGTCGAGGAAGGGGCGCAGGGAGGTGCCCATGGCCCATTGCACCGCGGCGTTCTCGCCCTGGAGCTGGTGGAGATAGGTGGTCTCCCAGAGGTCCACCGACGAGGCGAGCGGGCGGAGCAGGTCGTAGTAGCCGTTGAGATCGAGGACCGGCGGGGCTGAGCCGACGTTCTTCAGTCTTTCGGCCCACGGGCCGATGGCGGCGATCTCGTGCTGCAGGGCGCGGATGGGGGCGGCGTGCATGCCGGGCATCTGCACGGCCAGCGTGCCGCCCTTGGCCAGCGTGGCGAACAGGCGGGGGAACAGGGTGGCGTGGTCGCCCAGCCAGTGGAGCGCGGCGTTGGAGTAGATCACGTCGGGCGGCGTCGCGGGGCTCCAGGAGGCGATGTCCGCCTGCTCGAAGCGGCAGTCCGGCGCGTCCGTGCGGGCGCGGTCGAGCATGGGGGCGGAGCCGTCGATGCCGAGCACGTCCGCGCCCGGCCAGCGGCGCTTGAGGAGGACG
>JAJYFW010000452.1 GCA_021785335.1 Pseudomonadota bacterium | reverse complement strand
CCCCGCAAGCACGAACGCAGCCGCGGTCGAGATGTTGAGCGTCCCAGCCCCGTCGCCGCCCGTGCCGACGACGTCGATCGCCCCCTCCGGCGCCTCGACCGCCGTCATCCGCGCGCGCATCGCCCGCACCGCGCCGACCATCTCGGCCACGGTCTCGCCGCGCACGCGCATCGCCATCAGCATCCCCGCGATCTGCGCCGGCGTCGCCTCGCCGGCCATCACGGTGCCGAACGCCGTCTCCGCCTCCGTCTCGGAGAGCGTCTCGCGCAGCGCAAGCCGTGCCAGCACCGGCTTGAGGTTACCCACCGCAGCCCCGCTCATGCCGCGCGGTCCATGGTCGGCCGGGCGAGCCGCAGGAAGTTGCCCAGCAGCGCATGCCCGTGCTCGCTCGCGATGCTCTCCGGGTGGAACTGCACCCCCCAGACCGGCAGCGTCCGGTGCGCGAGCCCCATGATCAGCCCGTCCTCCACGCCGCCCTCCACCCAGGCCGTCACCTCGAGCGCGTCGGGCAGGCTCGCGCGCTCTACCACCAGGCTGTGGTAGCGCGTCATCCGCACCGGGTCCGGCAGCCCCGCGAACACGTCCGTGCCGCGATGGCGGATCGCCGACATCTTGCCGTGCATCGGCACCGGTGCCCGCACCACCTTGCCGCCGAACGCCTGCCCGATCGCCTGGTGCCCGAGGCACACGCCGAGCAGCGGCATGCCGGCGGCAGCGGCCGCCCCGATCAGGTCGAGGCAGATCCCCGCCTCGTTGGGCGTGCACGGCCCCGGCGACAGCACGATCGCCTCGGGCCGCTGCGCCATCGCCTCCGCGACGGAGAGCGCGTCGTTGCGCCAGACCTCGCACCGCGCCCCGAGATCGCCCAGGAAGTGGACGAGGTTGAAGGTGAAACTGTCGTAGTTGTCGATCAGCAGGATCACGCTTTCCATCCCGGAAGCTACCGCGCCCGACATGGCGCGAACCCGGCCTTGCGTCAAATAGGCCCGTTTAGATGACCCCGTTCAAATGGGCGGGCTCAGACGCGGCCCAGCGTCCGCCGCACCGCCTCCGCCCACAGCGCCCGGCGCCGCGCCCGCTCCTCCGCCGCCATCGCCGGCACGAACCGCCGGTCGAGCGACCAGGTCTGCGCGAACGCCTCGGGCGCCGGGCACACGCCGGCCGCCATCCCCGCGAGATACGCCGCCCCCAGCGCCGTCGTCTCCGCAACCTTCGGCCGGTCCACGGGTGCCCCCAGAATGTCGGCCAGGAACTGCATGGTCCAGTCGCTCGCCACCATGCCGCCATCCACGCGCAGCACCGTCTCGCCGACCGTCCCCATGTCCGCGCGCATCGCGTCCATCAGGTCCGCGGTCTGCTGCCCCACGCTCTCCAGCGCCGCCCGCGCCAGCTCGCGCGGCCCCGTCGCGCGCGTAAGGCCAAAGATCGCGCCACGCGCCTCAGCGTCCCACCACGGCGCGCCCAGCCCCGTGAACGCCGGCACCAGCGTCACGGACTGGGCGTCGTCGGCGGATGACGCCAGGGCTCCCGTCTCGGAGGCATCGGCGATCACGCGCAGCCCGTCGCGCAGCCACTGCACCGCCGCCCCCGCGACGAAGATCGCCCCCTCCAGCGCATAGGTCCGCCGCCCCGCGAGCTGCAACGCGACCGTCGTCAGCAACCGGTTCGATGACGCAACGGCCTCCCCGCCCGTGTGCAGCAGCAGGAAGCAGCCGGTGCCGTAGGTGGACTTCACCATGCCGCGCGAGAAACACGCCTGCCCCACCATCGCCGCCTGCTGGTCGCCCGCGATGCCGCGGATCGGCACCGCGGAGCCCAGCCAATCCCCCTCCAGAACCCCGAAATCCCCGGCGCTGTCGCGCACCTCCGGCAACACCGAGCGAGGCACCCGGAACAGCGCCAGCAACTCCTCGTCCCACGCCCCCTTGCGGATGTCGTAGAGCATCGTCCGGCTCGCGTTCGTCGCGTCCGTCGCGTGCACGCGCCCGCCGGTCATGTGCCACAGCAGCCACGCATCAACGGTCCCGAAGGCGAGGTGGCCCGCCCGCGCGGCCTCCCTTGCGCCCGCCACGTTGTCCAGGATCCACGCAAGCTTGGTCGCCGAAAAATAGGGGTCCGGCAGCAGCCCGGTCCTCGCCTTGATCAGCGCCTCATTGGCGGTGCCGCGCAGCGCCGCACAGGCCGGCTCCGTCCGCCGGTCCTGCCAGACGATCGCCGGATGCACCGCCCGCCCGGTCCGCCGGTCCCACAACACCGTCGTCTCGCGCTGGTTGGTGATCCCGATCGCGGCCACGTCGGCCGGCCGCGCCCCCGCCGCCTCCAGCGCCTCGCGCAGCACGATCCGGCTGTGCCCGACGAGATCCTCCGGCGCGTGCTCCACCCAGCCCGAGGCCGGGAAATGCTGCGGCAACTCCCGCCGCGCCGTTGCCACCGGCACCAGGTCAGGCGCGCGAAACGCGATCGCGCGCGTCGACGTCGTCCCCTGATCGAGCGCCAACACCAGTCCCGACATCGCCTTCTCCGGCCCCGCAAAACGAACGAAGTCTCATACGAACGAACGGCGCGCGGTAAAGCCCCGCGCGCCGCGATGGCCGGCCGGCATTTCGCAGGCGCGGCTAATCCTTCTTTTTCGCCAGCTCCAACGCCCGCGCCAGCGACGCGTTCGCCCCGGCCCAGTCGCCCCGGTCCAGCGCCGCGCGCGTCGCCGAAATCGCGCCGATGAGCCCGCCCTTTTCCGGAATATTCGCCCGCGACGGCCGCACCGAGCGCGTCAGCGCCCGCGTCTCCGCCTGCTCCAGCGCCCCGCGCGCCAGCCTTTCGTCATTGATGCCGATCGCATGCTGGGCGGCCAGGAGATATTCCTCGACCGTTGCCCCCTCCGGCAGCGGCGGCTCCGGCAACGGCGTCGCCAGCTTCTCTGGCCCAGGGATCGTGGTGGGCGGCGCGGTCTGCCCCAGCGCCGCGGGGGCCGGCGATATCGTCGTCT
>JAJYFW010000451.1 GCA_021785335.1 Pseudomonadota bacterium | reverse complement strand
CGCCGGTAGGGCGTGGCCGACAGCGCGATGCCGGCGGCATCCGCGAGCATCGGCAGCAGCGCCGCCTGGGTGATGCCGGCGGGATAGACGATCATCTCGACATCCTCGCGCGCGGCGAGCAGGTCGGTGCCCGCCCGGCCCATCGTATGCGGCACCAGCACGCGCTTTCGGTTCGTGGCCATCGTGGGCGTTCCTTCAGAGTTTCCGTTGCAGGTTGGCGACGTAGCTGCGGTTCCAGGTCGGCGCGATCATCACCTCGTTGATGACGACATGCCCCGGCAGGCAGGCGATGTAGCGCACCAGGTCGCCGCAGTCTTCGGGCTGCACCATGCGCGCGCGCTCCTCGGGTCCCACCGGGTTGGGGCGCTGGTCGAGGATCGGCGTGGCCACCTCGCCCGGCAGCATCACGGTGGAGCGGATGCCGTTGACGCATTCCTCCATGTTCAGGCTGTGGCTGGCGGCCACCACGCCGTGCTTGGCGGCGGTGTAGATCGGCCCCGAGAAGCCGCCGATGAAGCGCCCGGCCATCGAGGCGGTGTGGATGATCAGACCGTCCTTCCGCGCCCGCATCAGCGGCAGCGCGACGGTCACGCAATAGAGCGCGGCGGTGAGGTTGCCGCCGACCAGCGTGTCGATCCCCTCCGGCGTCAGCTGCGCCCAATGGCGCTCGACGATGTTCAGCCCGGCGTTGTTCACCAGGATGTCGAGCCGCCCGAGGGTGCCGGAAATGAACGCGCCGACACGCTGGACCTCGGCGGATTTCATCAGATCGGCCGGCTGCACATGCGCGGTTCCGCCCGACGCGCGGATGCGCGCGGCCACCGATTCGAGCAGCGTCGCCCGCCGCCCGGTCAGCACGATCGCGGCGCCCTCGCCGGCCAGCGCCAGGGCCGCCGCCTCGCCGATGCCGCTGCCGGCGCCGGTCACCCAGGCGATCTTCCCGCTCAGCCGGCCCATGGCGTGTCCCCTTGTTCTTGCCGCGCCCATTCAACGGGCTGGCGGCCCGCACGGCAAGGTCAGGCGGGCGTGCGCTCGACGAAATGGATCAGCACGCCGCCGAGCGCCTCGGGATGGACGAAGCCGATGCGCGCGCGGCGGGAGCCGGGGCGGCCGGCGCGGTCGATCATCCGCACGCCGGCGCGATCGAGCCGCGCCAGCACGGCGTCGATCTCCGGCGTCTTGAACGCCAGGTGGTGCAGGCCCGGTCCGCGCGATGCGACGAAGCGGGCGATCGCCCCCTGGTCCTGGCGCGTGGTACCGGCGCTGCCGTGCGCCACCTCGCCCATTTGGCGCGGGTCGAAATTGGCCAGGAACTCGAGCTCGCAGTCGCCTACCGTGACGAAGGCCACGCGCAACCCCCCGGTCGCGACCGGGGCACGGGCATGGTGCACCACGCCGTATTTGTCGGAGGTGAAGCTTTCCAGCGGCACCATCACCTCCATGTCGGTCTGCTGGCTTTCCAGCGCCATGCCGAAGCCACCGCAAAAGGCGCTGATCCCGGCGGCGGTGTCGGCGGCGGCGATGCCGAGGTGATCCAGCCGCTCGATCAGCGGCGCGGCGGCTGGCTCGGGAAGCGGCCCGCCGGTCAGCACGGTGTGCACGCCGGCAGTTTGCGCCGGATCGAGCGGCAACACGGACGCCCCGGCGAGCCCTGCCCGCTCCGGCCATGTCGCCATCCCCGCCGCGCGTGCCGTTTGCCTTGGATCGGCGCAGGCCAGCGCGATGTGGTGCACGCCGGGCCGTTCGGTGCCCTCGGCCAGCGGATGGCCGAGCGGCACGATGGCGAGCGCCGCCGCCCCCACGCCCAGCAGCATGACCGCGGGGTCGGCCGTCGCGCGCCGCGGCAGGCCGAGCAGGCCATGCAGCACGTCGCCGGCGGCTTCCGGCGTGCGGGAGGCGAGGACGACATAGGCAAGGACGGGTGGGGTCATCGGCGGGGCTCCATGCGATCAGGGAACAGTGTGCCGTCGATCGGCGTGGTGGCAAATCCGCCGCCTTCCCTTGTTACTGACCGGCCGGCCGGTTATTATCTCCGCATGCCGCCCGCGTCCCCTGCCCCGCGCCGCACCCGCCGCAAGGATGCGCGGCCCGGCGAGATCGTCACCGCCGCGCTGGCGGAGTTCGCCGAACGCGGCTTCGCCGCCACCAGGCTGGGGGACATCGCCGCCCGCGCCGGCATCAGCAAAGGCACGCTCTATCTCTATTTCGCCACCAAGGAGGACCTGTTCCGCGCCGCCGTGCGCCGGGACCTGCTGCCGAACCTGGAGGCGATGGAGGCGCTGGTGGCCGCCCACACCGGCCCCTCCGCCACGCTGCTGCGCGAGATCGCCACAAGGTCGCTGGCGCTGATCGACAGCGAGGCGGCGGCGATCCCCCGGCTGGTGCTCGCCGAGGCGGGGAACTTCCCCACCCTCGCCCGGTTCTACGCCGACGAGGTGGCCGCGCGCGGCCTGCGCCTGATCAGCGGCATCCTCGCCCGCGGCATGGCGCGCGGGGAGTTCCGGCCGCTCGACCCGATGGCGCTCACACCGGTGTTCTTCGCGCCGATCCTGTCGATGCTGCTCTGGCGCGGCTCGCTCGGCCGGCACGCGGCGCTGGGCCTCGATCCGCAGCAGGTGATCGCGGCGCATCTCGACGTGCTGCTGCGCGGCCTCGCCGCCGACGCAGTGCCATCGCCCCCTGAGGCATCGCCCCCTGAGGCATCGCCCCCCAAGGCATCGCCCCCAGCGAACGCAGGATCCGAATGACCCGTACTGTTCGCGTGGCACTGTTGCTGCTCGCCGCGCTGGCCGCCGCCGGGGCCTGGTGGTGGTGGCAGGGCCGCGCCGCCGCCCCCGATGCCTGGCCTGGCTATGCCGAGGCCGATTACGTCGATGTCTCGCCGACGCTGACCGGGCGGCTGACCCTGCTGGCGGTCGCGCGCGGCCAGACCGTCGCCCCTGGCGCGCTGTTGTTCGAACAGGATCCGGTCGACGACCGCGCCGCGC
>JAJYFW010000450.1 GCA_021785335.1 Pseudomonadota bacterium | reverse complement strand
GCAGGCCGGATGGTCGCCGTCGGCGCCGCGTGCCCGCAGCGCCGGCCCCAGCATCCGCGCCAGCCGCGCCGTGCCGAATACTTCGAGCTCCATCGCCTCGCGCAGCCGTGTGGGGTCTCCCTCGGTCACGCTGCCCGGGCGTGGCGCCATCGCGGTGTTGACCACGATCTCGACGCGTCCGCCGAACTCGGCCGCGAACTCCCGCACGCTGCGCTCGTCAGTGAGGTCGAGCGGGACCGGCAGCACTCCCTCCGGCAGCGCGGACTGCCCGAGCGCCTCGTGCGAGGTCCACGTGCCGGCCTCACCCGCGAAAACCTCGCGCGCCCCGGCCGCGACCGCGCGGGCCGCCATCGCCGCGCCAAGGGGGCCGCGCGCATCCGTCACCAGCACACGCCGATCCCGCAACGAACATCCGTGCGCATGCAACAGCGCGTCCTCCCCCGCGAACCCCTCCGGCAGCGCCAGCATGACCGCCTGGCCCGCCTTGTCCAGTCGCAACGTGAGCCGCACGCGCGTACCCGGCTCCGCATCCTCATGCAGGAACACCACCGTGCGCGGCCCCGCATCCATCCCCACCAGCCCCGCGCGCACCGGCAGGCGCTGGCGGAAATACACATCCCCGCTCGCCCGCAGCATCGTTCGCGCGAGCACCGTCCCGCCATCCGCGACATCCCGCCAGGCCGGCTCGCCCAGGCAGGCCCCGCACACGTCCCGGACCGGATAGGAGATCGCGCCGCACGCGGTGCACACCGGCAGTGCGAACCGCCCCTGACCCGTCAGCGTCGCGAGCTTGAGCGCGCCACGGCTGGGGGCGGCCGGCGGCAGCAGCGGCAGCCGCGTCACCGCGAGCGGATTCTTCTTCCGGCGAGGTGGAACCTTCATGCCGTCAGCACCGCAGCCGCGCTGCACAACCCACGATCGTAGTTGATCATCCCGAACCCTGAGACCACGGCGCGCTTCGCCTTCGCCACCTGCACGCCCAACGCCGTGCCGGTAAGCTGACGGATCGCCTCGACGATGCCGAGATGTCCGCCCGCAGCGCCGGCCTGGCCCACCGAGAGCTGCCCGCCCGAGGTGTTGTGCGGCATGTCGCCCGAACACGTCAGGTCCTTGCCGCGCAGGAACGAAGGCGCGTCGCCCGGCGCGCAGAAACCCAACCCCTCGAATTGCAGCATGACGATCACGGGATAGTCATCATAGGTCTCGACGATATCGACGGCGTCCGCGCGCGTGCCCGCCATGGCCCACAACTCGTGCGCGTCAGCTGCCCAGCCGCCGCGCAGCTGCACGTCGTCCTCGGGGAAGGCGTTGTGCCGCTCGATGGCGGCCGCGAGACGCACATGACGTAGCCCGGCCGCCCTCGCGTCCGCCTCGCGCAGCACCAGAAATGCCTCCGCCCCCGCGCACGGCATCACGCAGTCGAACAGGGCGAGTGGCTCGGCGATCGCGCGCGCCGCGAGGTAATCCGTCATCCCCAACGGCTTCTTCTGCAGCGCGTGCGGGTAGGCAAGCGCGTTGGCCCGCTGGGCCACGCAGATGCGTCCGAAATCCTCCCGCGTGGCGCCGGAGCGGCGCATATATGCGTCCGTGATCAGTGCGAAGGACAGGTTCGGTCCGCCCGCGCCGTAGGGATAGACCGCGTCGGTCGAGAATCGAGAAAATCCCGAGACGAGCCTGCGAAACGAGTCCGGTGCGTTCGTATCCCCCGCCACCACGGCGACCGCGTCGGCATCGCCGGCTTGCACCGCCCGTGCCGCGCGCCGCAACGCCACCAGCCCGGAGGCCCCGCCCATCGGCACATGATCCAGCCAGCGCGGCGAGATGCCGAGATGCTGCGTCATCGCAACGGCCGAATCCGTCGCCAGCGTGAAGCTGGAACAGGCGAACCCGTCGAGTTGGCGCTTCTCGATGCCCGCGGCGCGCAGCACGCCGTCGAGCGCGCGGCCGATCCACCACGGCGCCGGCTTCGCGGAATACCGGGCATAGGGCACGGTGACCGGGCAGGCCAGCACCACCCCGTCATACCCCGCCCGCCTCACGCCGCCCGCTTCTTCAGCGCCCGCACGTCCAGCGTCGCTGGATCGTCGCGCAGCTTTGCCGCCAGTGTCTTCAGCACGCCGCGCTGCACCTTGTTGGTGGAGGTCACGGGCAGCGCGTCCACGATCGCCACGTATCCCGGTGCCTTGTAGTAGGCGAGCCGTTCGGAGCACCACGACACCAGGTCCTGTGCGAACGAAGCTGTGTCCGCCACCGTCTGACGTGGGATCACGCAGGCCAGCACTTCCTCGCCGCGCACCGCGTCCGGCACCGCCGCGACCGCCACGCCGGCCACGTTCGGATGGCGCAGCAGCACTGCCTCCACCTCGATCGCCGCGATGTTCTCGCCGCTGCGCCGGATCACGTTCTTGCGTCGGTCGACGAAGTAGCAGAACCCCTCGGTATCGCGGCGGATCACGTCGCCGGTGTGGAACCAGCCGCCCTCCCACGCCTTTGCGGTCGCCTCCCCGTCCTTGAGATATTCCGTGAAGAACCCGTAGCGAGGATCCGGCCCGGCCCGGCGCACCAGTAGCTCGCCCGGCTCATCGACCTCGCACTCCTTGCCATCCTCGCGGACGATTCGGATCTCCATGTGTGGCGGCACGCGGCCCAGGCAGTTCATCCCCACATGGCGCGGTTCGACATCCGCGGTGATGGAGACGGAACAGCCTGTCTCCGTCATCGCCCAGCCCTCTATGAGGGGAAACCCGAACCGCTCTTCCGCCGGGCCATGGAGCGTGCGGTCGCACCCCGCGCCGAACCCGAAACGAACCCGGTGGTCGCGTTCCTCGGGTGATGGTGGGGCCGCCATCAGCATCGCCGGCATTACGCCGAGGTAATGGATCACGGAGGCACGCGACTCGCGTACGGATCGCCACCACGTCCGCGGATGGAACCGGTCGAGCACGAACAGGCAGCCGCCGGAAAGCAGCATCGCCATGGTGGAGGCGGCG
>JAJYFW010000449.1 GCA_021785335.1 Pseudomonadota bacterium | reverse complement strand
CGCCGCGTCCACGCTCTGCACCACCGCGAAGCGCGGCTGCGGCCGCGTCGCGTCCAGCGCCGCCGCGTGGTAGCGCATCGCCTCCGCCAGCCCGGTCACGACAGCACCACCTGCGACAGCGGCGAGTGGTTCTTGAGCCGCAACGACTGCCGAAAGCCCTTCATCGTGATCTCCCGGCGGATGCTGTCCACCCAGTAGAGCTGGTCGAAGCTCGTTCCCGTCCCCGTCACCACCACCTGGCTGCGCGGCGAAAGCGCCATCTCCCCCGGCATCTCGAGCTCGACATTCCGCTCCTGCCGCCCGAGCTGCTCCAGCATCCGCTGCGCGAGCTGCAGCGCCTGGTCCTCGGTCAGGTTCGGACGGACAAAGACGTAACGCTGCGTCACCGTCCCCACCTGGTTGGAAGCCTTCTGCACGGCCGCCGTCTTCGCCCCGATCGCGCGCGCGCTCTTGGTGAACCCGCGCTGATGCCGCGAATCCCAGGAATGCACCTCCACCTGGATATCCTTCGCCAGCGTCAGCGCCCGCAGGCAGCGCAACTGCTCCACGTTGGCCACCGTCGCCCCCTCCGGCGTGGTCGTCACCGCCACGGTGAAATCCGGGTTGCCTGGCGCCGCCTGCGGCTGGAAATGCAGCGCCCGCCCCTCGACCCAGACATCGAACCCCTCGTTCTGCGCGAGATAGGTCAGGATGTCCCACTCCGTCGTCGCCCGCGCGAACTGCCCCAGCGTCAGGCGCACATGGTCCTGCTGGTAGAACGTCCCCGCGAGCGCCGTCGTCGCCGCCACGTCGGCCGAAAGGTTGTGCCGCGCCGCGATCGTCGTCGCGATCTCGGAGGCGGTCTGGTTCTGGAACGATTCCTGCGTCTTCGCCTCGATCAGCGCCGCGACGAAGTCCCGCCCCGCCACCGAGAGCATGCGCGTCGCCGCGTCATAGGCGATGGTGTCCGCCTCCCCGCTCAGCAGCGTCGAATAGCTCGCGCCGTCGGTCGAAACCTGGACGTCCAGCACCCAGGGTGGCGAGACGTCCCACCACGCCCCCGCCCGCGCCGAGGCCGCGAAACTCAGCGCGAACTCGCTCGCGTGGTAATAGCTGTTGGAGGTGATGCTCGCGGAAACCGGCGTCGGCAGCGCCTCACCGTTGGCCAGCACCCGCACCCGCGGCAGCAGCACGTCGCTCACAGCGCCGGCATCCCCCCGGCGCGCGAGGCGTCCGGTGCCGGAATGATCAGCGTCACCACCCCTTGCGGGAACGGATCGGAAAGCCCGTTGGCCTGCGCGATGATGTTGGCCAGCGTCGCATCGCCATAAAGCCGCGCCGCAAGCTCGAACAGGTTGCCGCCCGCCTGGATGATCCGGCGCGGCCGTGCCGTCGTCGCCATGTCCCGCTCCTCAGAGATTGGCGCCGAGATTGGCCGCCATGCGCCCGAGATACCCGCCGGCGGATACCGCCTGCGCCAGCGCCCCCGCCGCGTTCGTTACGGTCCCGAGATCGCCGATGCTCGCCACCGGCGTGCCCGCCGCCGCCGCCCGCGCGCCCACCCCCGCCAGCACCGTCGCGGACGTCCCGGCGATCGCGCCCACCACTCCCTGCGCCCCCGCCACGGATGCCAGCGCGGAGGCCACGCAAGCCGAGCCCGGCAGGATCGGCGCCAGCCCCTGGATCACCGCCTGCGCGCTGCCCAGCGCTGTGGAAAGCGCAGCCCCGCCCTGCATCAGCGCCGCCGCCATGTCCTGCGTCACGCTCGTCGTGAGGTCGGCGGCGCTACCCGCCGGCGCCGCGCTGTCGTCGCGGATCACCGAGCACCTGATGGCATAGGCGACCTGCTGGAACCCCTCCTTCAGCGTCACCTGGTACGGCAGTACGGTGAACGCCCAGGTGCCCCACGTCAGCGCCGCCGCCTGGCCCGCATCCGCCAGCGCCTTCAACGCCTGCGCCCGCGCCTCCGCGAACGCCCCGAGCATCACGCCCACCCACGCGATGTCGCCATAGTCCGGCCCCATCGCGTCCAGCACCCGCTCGCCGCCGATCAGCCTGTGCACCGCCACGGCCTGCTTAGCCGGCAGCGTGATCGTCGCCGGCACCTCGAAGTCCTGGAACGCGAAGCCGCCCAGCACCACCGGCCCCGCGGCCCCGAAGGCCAGCGTCTCCAGCGCGGAGGCGACCGATGCCGCCCCGCTCAATGTCGCAAGCACGCCGCTCATGGCATCACCGAAACAAAATTCCACATCACGGCAGCGCCGGCATCAGCCCGGGCGCCCACGGCCCCGCGGCCGGCGTCGGCAGGCTCGGCATCGTCGCCGCCGGCACGCGCAACCCCCGGTTCACCGCCTCGCCTGTCGCGCTGCCGATCTCGTGCGCGTTCACCACATGCACGTGCAGCATCGCGGGTGCCTCATGCGGCGCCTGCGCCTCCGCCGGCGCCACGCCACGCGCCCCGCTCCAGTCACCGATCCCGTGGCCCGCCTCCGCCACCGCCCGCAACCCGCGCGCCACGCGCTCGAACATCCCTGCCCAGTCGGTACGGGAAAGCACCGAACCCAGCGCCCCCACGCCGGACGCCAGCTCCGCGAACCCCTCGCGTGCCACCGCCATCGCCCGCGCGCCCCGCCCTGCCGCCCGCGCGCACGCGGCAATCTCCCGCGCCAGCCCCGGCAACGCCCAACCCGCCGGTACCGCTCCCGCCGCGCGCGCCCCGGCCACCGGCAACGCCACCACCGCCCGCGCCGGCGCCGCGCGTGAACCCACGCCATCGCCACGCGGCAAATCCTGCCCCGCCGCCCGCACCGGCACGGCGCCGACAATCCGCAACGCCTCCCCCGGCCGCCCGACGCGGCCCGCCACCGGCGACAGGTCCACCGCGACCGGCTTCGCCGCCGCCGCCCGCGCCGCAACCGCCGGCGCCGCCTCGTGCCGCATCGGCAACATCGGCCCGGCCGGCGGCAGCGCCGCCACACCCCGCGCCGCCCGCGCCAGTTCGCGCCCCGCCACCCACGGCACC
>JAJYFW010000448.1 GCA_021785335.1 Pseudomonadota bacterium | reverse complement strand
CCGCTGGTAGGGGCCGAGCACCCGGTCGGCGATCGCCTGCGCCTCGTCCAGCGCCGCCTTCGGCGTCTTGCTGCGCGCCAGCGCCGCCTGCAACGCGTTGTTGAGCGGCAGCGTCACCTGCTGGTTCGCGTGTGTCGAAAGCTCCGGCATCGCGTAGGGAAGCTGGTCGCGCGCCACCAGCGCCTGCGGGAAGCCTTCGCCATACTTCTTCATCGCCGGGGTGTCCCACGCGGCCGCGCTGGTCGCCACATAGCCGGTCGCGATGCTCCACGCCGCGGCGCGCTCGGGTGCCGTCACCCATTTCACGAACTGCAGCGAGGCCTCGCGCTCGGACTTGGTCGCGGTCTTGAAGATGTGGAAATTCGCCCCGCCCGTCGGCGTGCCCCGCCGCTTGTCGGCCGGCAGCATCGCCACCCCGAACGGAAACTTGGCGCCGTCGCGCACGAAGGTGAGGTTGCCCGTCGTCGTCCACATCATCGCGGTCCGCCCGGCGAGGAAGTCGTTGGGCGTCACGCCCCAGTCGATCACGCCCGGCGCCTGCACGCCCTCCTTGGCGAGCCCGACCCAGTAGTCGAGCGCCGCCACCGAGCCCGGCGCGTTGAAATAGACCTTGGTGCCGTTCGCGTTCATCAGCTGCTGCCCAGCCTCGATCGCGAGCCCCTGGTAGAGCCAGTAGGTGCCGGCCGTCCCCGGGATCTGGATGCCCCAGCGCGTGGTCTGCCCGCCGGACTTCTTCACCAGCTTCTTCGCCATCGCCGTCTGCTCGGCCCAGGTCGCCGGCGGCTTCTCTGGGTCGAGCCCCACTTCCTTGAACGCCGCCTTGTTCCAGTAGAGCACCGCGGTCGAGCGCTGGAAGGGAATGCTCCAGGTGTGCCCGTCGACATTCCCGTTGGCGAGGAAGGCGGGGAAGAAGCTGTTCATCCACGCCTTGTCCTCCGCCGAGGTCGCCACCTCGTCGAACGGCACGATCGCGCCGAGGTCGATCAGCGTATAGACCTGGATCGCGCCCAGCATCGCGAGCGGCGGCGCGTGCCCGCCCTTGAACGCGGTGATCGCCTTGGCGATGGTGTCGTCGTAGCTGCCGGCATAGACGGGCTTGATCCGCACATCGGGCCGGATCTTCGCAAAATCAGCAGCGTAGCCGTTGATGATCTTGGTGATCGGCCCGGAAGCCGCGATCGGGAAGAAGAACGAGATATCGAGCGTGGCCGCGCGTGCCACCGCGGGCGCCGCCAGAGCCGTGGCCCCGGCCATCGCCGACCGGCGTGTGAGCTTCATCGAAAGACCCCCTTGTTGTTGTTGCATCGGAACGTCACGCATAGGCCGGCGAGGCCGCCGCGATCCGCACGCCATCCTCGCCGAACAGGTGCAGCGCCTCGCGCGCGACCGCGAGGCGGATACGCTCGCCGGGCGCCGGCATCACCAGCCCCGGCAGCCGCGCCTGCACGCGCGGACCGTCGGGCGAAAGCCGCCCCATCACGATCGTCGCGCCACCGACATATTCTGCGCTCTCGGCCGCGAGCACGAAGCCGAAATCGCCCGCCCGCCCCACGCCGGGCGTGAACTCCTCGGGCCGGATCCCCGCCGCGCGGGCCGCGGGCAGCCGCTCGTTGCTTCCCGCCGCCGCCAGCGCCGCCGCGAGCTCGGGCATGGCAAGCAGGTTCATCGGCGGCGCGCCGATGAAGGAGGCGACAAACTCGTTGGCCGGCCGCTCATAGATCGCGTGCGGCGCCGCCTGCTGCTCGATCCTTCCGGCGCGCATCACCACCACCTCGTCGGCCATGCTCATCGCCTCGGCCTGGTCGTGCGTCACGCACACCATGGTGAGCCCCAGCCGCCGCTGCAGCGAAACGAGTTCCTGGCGCATCTCCGCGCGCAGCTGCGCGTCGAGGTTGGACAGCGGCTCGTCGAGCAGCAGGATCGGCGCCTCGGCGACGATCGCGCGCCCCAGCGCCACGCGCTGCTGCTGCCCGCCGGAAAGCTGCGAGGGCTTCCTCTCCAGCATCGCGGCAAGCCCCAAAAGCTCCGCCGCGGCATCGAGCCGCCGGCGCCACTCCGCCCTCGGCGTGCCGCGGGCCTTGAGCCCGAAGACGATGTTTTCGGAAACGGAAAGATGCGGAAACAGCGCGTAGGATTGGAACACCATGCCCACGCCGCGCGCGGAGGGCGGCATCGACGTCACGTCGCGCCCACCGATCTCGATGCGCCCGGCGGTGGGTCGTTCCAGCCCCGCGATCAGCCGCAGGCACGTCGTCTTGCCACAGCCCGAGCCACCAAGCAGCACGGTGAGCCGCCCGGCCGGGATCGAGAGGTCGAGCCCGTCCAGCACGGTAATGGGTCCGAACGACTTGCCGATGGCGGCAAGGCGCACGGACGGACCGGGCTTGCGCCCGGCCGGCGGTTTTTCGGCAAGCGGCATCGCGACCTCCCTACCACGTGCGCGCAGCCATGGCGTGACGTGTTTATGACACCGCGCTCGATGCACGGCGAGGGGGAATGTCGCGGCACGAACGGTCCGCAAACGGACCGACACTTTCGCCGGCGAGGGAAGGCACCCGCCTCGCCGGCGAAGTCACGCCCGGCGCATCACCGCCGGGGCAGCGTTATCGAGGCGTCTCTAGCGGCGGAAACTGCCGTCGATGATCGCCGGAAAATCCGCCTTGGAGATGCCGAGGTCGTGAAGCTCGGCGTCGGACATGCCGGCAAGTTCGCCGGCGAGGTTCTGCCGCCGCAGGCGCTCGCGATTCCATTCCGTGACCGCCGCGAACAGGTGGGCGATCCGCCCGCCCGCGCCATGCGAGGTGGTCTTGTGGTTGAGGGTGATGGTGGCCATGGGAGCGACTCCCTTGCTGCGATGCAACCTATGTTGCGCCGCACCATTTAGGTCTGCAACCCTGACCTTTCAATCCTCAAATAAAAATCTTCGATCGTCGCCTAACTCATTGCGATAACGATGTTTATCCACCATCCGCAAGACGCATTCCCGCCCCGCGCGACATGCGGG
>JAJYFW010000447.1 GCA_021785335.1 Pseudomonadota bacterium | reverse complement strand
CGGCGGTTCCGTTTCCCTGCCGCTCGGTGCCTTCAGCCCCGCCGCCGCCGCGACCCTCGGCGCGCGCCTGCTCGACCTGCCTGACCTGTCGCTCGCCACGGTGCGCCGCCGCCTCACCGAGGCGGCTCTTGTCGCCGCCACTGTCCCCCCGCTCGCCCGCGGCGCCGCGCGCCTGCGGGTGGCGCAGGCGATGCTCGCGCTCGGCATGGCCGCCGAGGCGCGCGGCGTGCTGCGCCTCGCCGCGAACGCCGACGCCCGCCTCGCGACCAACCCGCGCTTCAGGCTCGCGCAAGCCGCCGCGATGGCCCTCCACCCGGAGCCGCAAGCCTACCCGACGCTCTTGTCCACCGCCCCCTGCGTCGCGGCGAACGAGGTCTGCCTCTGGCGCGCCGTCCGCCTCGCCGCCCACCGGCGGGACCGCGCGACCGCCGCCCGCATGTTCGCGGCAACCCTTCCCATCCTCCAGGCCTACCCGCGTCCCCTGCGTGCCCGCCTGCTGCCGCTCGCCGCCGAAACCATGGTCAAGGCCTGCGATCTCGCCGCCGCGCGCACACTCTTCGCCGCCTGGCCGCGCGCCAGGTCGCTGCGCCTGGCCCGCGTCATGGCTGCCCAGGCCGCCCTGCCACCTCCCGCCGCTGGCACCGGCGGGCGCGGCGCCCCCGCCCGCGCGATGGACGCCGTGCTCGCGTCCTACGACCGCCTTGCCCTCTCGCGGGACCGGCTTCTCTCGTTCCGCGCCGCCTTTCGTGCCGCCCGCCTGCGTGCCGCCCGCGGCCTGGCCACGCCCGCCGAGACCGCGGCCACGCTCGCCCGTCTGCGCGACGCCTGGCGCGGTGGCCGCCGGGCGCTCGCCCTGCGCGCGGCGCTCGCCAACGCTCGCGCGAGGGCCGGGCAATGGGGCAGGGCGCATGCGCTCCTCCGCCGCCAGAAACGCGACCCCGGCATCAAGCAAAAACTCGCCAACCTCTTTGCCCGCGCCATGGCCGCGGACGCCGCCCACCCCATGGCCTCGCTGCCATTCGTTGCCCTGGTCCAGTCAAACCCGGACCTCCTGCCCCCAGGCCCGCCCGGCGAGGCGATCCTTCGCCGCCTCGCCGCTGCCCTCGCCGCGCTCGACCTTCCGGACTAGGCCGCGAAGGTTTACGCGCGCATGCTCAAGGCCATGCCCCAGGGCATCCCACGCGCCACCGTCGGCGCCGACCTCGCCGCCCAGCGCCTCGCCGCCGGGGACGCCAGGGGCGCGCGCGCGGCACTCGTCGCCTCGGCCGTCGCCGGCGCGCTGCCCCCGCCGCTGCTTCAGCAACGCACCCTGCTTTTCGCCCGCGCCGAGGCGAGACTCGGCCACATGCCCGCGGCCGGCGCCGCCCTCGCCGCCCTCGGCACCGTCCCCGCGCTCGCCGAGCGCGCCCGCCTGCTGGAGCGGGCAGGGGACTGGCCCGCCGCCAGCGTGGCACTGCGCGCCTACGCCGCGGCCACGGTGCCGCGCCATGGACCGCTCGACTCCGCCGCCGCCGCCACACTCATCCGCCTCGCCACCGCCGCCGGCCGCGCCGATGCCCCGGCGCTGCTCGCCGCCCTGCGCGCCCAGGATCTCGCCCGCATGCCGGCCGGCCATGCCCGGGATCTGTTCCGCATGCTCACCGACCCCGCCGCCCTGTCCACCGCGGATCTGCCTCGGCTCGCCCGCACCTGGGACCTGCCGCGGGGGATCGCCCCCGCGCTGCGCGCCGCCGGGGCCCGGCTGGTCCCACCCCCGATCCACTAGTCCCCTTGCCGGTCTCATGCAGGGGGGAGGGGCCTGCGCTGCGCCCACCGGGCCCGCGCACGAAAATTACCCCTTGCGCCACCCCCCCTTTGACCCTATGTGCGCCGGCCTTGGCCGTAAGGCGTGCGCAGTGGGCGCGCGACCCCAAGTCCGTCTGCTGGTAGACAGGAGCTTGCGCGTTGAACGCACTCATGCCGCTGGGGATGGTCTCGGAGACTCCGAGCAGCAGCCCGAATTCCTCCACCGCCGAATTGGCTGTCGGCGAGGAGCGCACCGACTATTTCGTCCAGCGTGACGGCAAGGTCTTTGCCGGCACGCACCTGCTCGTCGACCTCTGGGGTGCCACCAACCTCGACGACCCCGAGACGATCGACGCCGCCCTGCGCGAGGCGGCGCTGGCCGCCGGTGCAACGATCCTGCACGGGCATTTCCACCACTTCACCCCCAACGGCGGGGTGTCGGGCGTGCTGGTCCTGGCGGAGAGCCACATCTCCATCCACACTTGGCCGGAGCGCGACTTCGCCGCCATCGACATATTCATGTGCGGCGCCTGCGACCCGCGCCTCGGCATCCCGGTGCTGGAGCGCGTCTTCCGCCCCGAGCGCACGGACCTGAACGAGCAGTTGCGCGGCCGAGTCGTCTAGGCCCCGCGCGGATCGATCGCGACCAGGGGGCCGGGCGGTCGCGTCCGGCCCCTTTCGCATGCGAACCGGAGAGACATGATGGCCACCGATTCCTGGGTCAACGAGACGCTCTACCCGTCATGGGGCCAGCGCTTCCGCGTCGTGCGCGAGCTCGCCCGCGTGCAGTCCGCCTTCCAGGACATCATGATCTTCGAATCGGAATCGCACGGCCGCGTCATGCTGCTGGACGGCGCCGTGCAGATCACCGAGCGCGACGAGTTCGTCTACCAGGAGATGCTGACCCACGTGCCCCTGCTCGCCCATGGCGACGCGCGGCGCGTGCTGATCATCGGCGCCGGCGACGGCGGCGTGCTCCGCCGCGTCCTGATGCACGCCAACGTGGATCGGGCCGTGATGGTCGAGATCGACGGCGAGGTCATCCGCCTCTGCAAGGAACACATGCCCTCGATCGGCGGCGACGCCTGGCACGACCGCCGCGCCGAGGTCATCGTCGGCGACGGCATCGACTACGTCCGCCGCGGCGCCCCCGCGAGCTTCGACGCCATCATCGTCGACAGCACGGACCCGATCGGCGTCGGCGAGGTTCTCTTCACCGACGA
>JAJYFW010000446.1 GCA_021785335.1 Pseudomonadota bacterium | reverse complement strand
GCTGCACGCGATCGAGGCCGCGGCGGGGCGGGTGCGCGGCGCACAGAACGCACCCCGCCCGCTCGACCTCGACATCCTGGACATGGACGGCATGGTTCGCGCGGCACCCGCCCCCGAGCTGCCGCACCCGCGCATGGCCGGGCGCGCCTTCGTTCTGCGCCCGCTTGCGGAGGTGGCGCCGGGATGGCGGCATCCGGTGACGGGGGCGAAAATTCGCGAGTTGCTGGCGGGCGTGGCTGCGCAGGACGCAGCCCGGATCTGAGCGATTTGCCTTGCATCCGGCCGGGCCGGAGCCTATGTGTCCGCTCTTATCCCTTGATTTTGCTATGGAGGACGCCGCATGGCGCGCGTGACGGTCGAGGATTGCGTGGAGCGGGTGCCGAACCGCTTCGAGCTGGTGCTGTTCGCGGCCCAGCGGGCCCGCAACATATCCCGCGGCGAGGAGCTGACGATCGACCGCGACAACGACAAGAACCCCGTTGTCGCGCTGCGCGAGATCGCCGACGGCACCCTGACGATGGAGAAGCTCGAGGGCGACCTGCTGAAGTCGCTGTCGCGCGCCCCGGAGCCGGAGCCGGCGGACGAGGAGGTGATGGACCTCATCCCCACCGACCAGAACATCTTCGGCCTGCAGGATCTCTCGGCCGAGGAAGAGGCCGCCGCGATCCCGCCCGAGGAAATGACCGCCGAGGACATCGAGGCGGCGATCGCCGCCGAGCTGGGCGGCGGCCGGCGCTGACGGAAGCCGGGAGCAACGCATGCAGGGGCGCGGCGACGACGGCTGGCGCGCCCCGACCTTGCGGCTCCCCGACGGGGTGACGACCGCGGAGGCGACCGTCTCCGACGTTGCCCCCCCTGCCCTCATCGCGCCGCTGCTCGCGGCGGTGCAGGGCTACGATCCCAACGCCGACATCGCGCTGCTCGGGCAGGCATGCGAGCTCGCCGCGCGCGCGCACGCCGGGCAGAAACGCGACAGCGGCGAGCCCTACATCACGCATCCCGTGGCCGTCGCGATGATCCTCGCCGGCTACCGGCTCGACGTCGGCTCGCTGATCACTGCCGTCCTGCACGACACGATCGAGGACACGCCGGTGACGCGCGCGGAGATCGCGCGGCGCTTCGGCGAGGAGACCGCGGGGCTGGTCGACGGTGTGACCAAGCTCACCCGGCTGGAACTGCAATCGGACCGCACCAAGCAGGCGGAGAATTTCCGCAAGCTGGTTCTCGCCCTCTCGCGCGACATCCGCGTGCTGCTGGTCAAGCTCGCGGACCGGCTGCACAACATGCGCACGCTCGGCTCCATTCCGAAGGCGGAACGGCGCCAGCGCATCGCGCGCGAGACGATGGACATCTACGCGCCGCTTGCCGACCGCATCGGCATGGACGCGATGAAGACGGAGCTGCAGAACCTCGCCTTCGCGCAGCTCGAGCCGGACGCCTACGAGACGATCACGGCGCGCCTCAACTTCCTGCGCGGCCAGGGGGCGGACGTGATCGAGCACATGCGCGGCGAGCTCGCGCGCATCTGCCGCGAGTCCGGCGTCGACGTGGTCGAGGTCACGGGGCGCGAGAAATCCCCCTACTCCGTCTGGGAGAAGATGAAGCGGCGCAACGTGGAGTTCGAGCAGCTCTCGGACATCATGGCGTTCCGCATCATCGTGCCGACGCGCGAGGCCTGCTACGCGGCGCTCGGCGCGGTGCACGCGGCCTATCCCGTCACCGCCGGGCGGTTCAAGGACTACATCTCCACCCCCAAGGCGAACGGCTACCAGAGCCTGCACACGGGCGTCGCGCTGCGGGCACCGCGCAACCAGAAGATCGAGATCCAGATCCGCACCGCGGAGATGCACGCTGTCGCGGAAAACGGGGTCGCGGCGCACTGGCACTACAAGGACGGCGGGCGCGCCGGGCAGGAGAACGACGAGCTCAGGCGCTTTCGCTGGGTGCAGGACCTGCTCGAGATCCTGGAGAATTCCAGCGCCGACGAGTTCCTCGAGAACACCAGGCTCGAGCTCTACCAGGACCAGGTGTTCTGCTTCACGCCGAAGGGCCAGCTGATCCAGCTGCCGCGCGGCGCCACACCGGTGGATTTCGCCTACGCCGTGCATTCGCAGGTGGGCGACACCTGCGTCGGCGCCAAGGTGAACGGCAAGCTGATGCCGCTGCGCCACGTGCTGCAGAACGGCGACCAGGTCGAGATCATGACCTCGCGCGGCGGCACGCCCTCGGCGCAGTGGGAGCGCTTCGTCGTCACCGGCAAGGCGCGCGCGCGCATCCGCCGCTTCCTCCAGCAGCAGCAGCGCGAGGCGAACCGCGACGCCGGGCGCACGGCGCTGACCAAGGCGTTCCGCGCCGACGGGCTCGACGGCTCGGAGAAGGTGCTGGAGGGCGCGCTCAAGACGCTGAAGCTCGCGAGCCTCGACGAGTTGCTGATCGCGGTCGGTACCGGGCATCTCGGCGCCAGGGAGGTGGTCGCCGCGGCCTATCCGGAGCTGCGCGTGGCGGCGCGCGCGCAGCACATGCTGCCGAGCCTGCCCGCGCGCCCGCGCGCCCCTTCGGGCGGCACCACGCTGCCGATCACCGGCCTCGTGCCGGGCATGGCGATCAAGTACGCCGGCTGCTGCCACCCGGTGCCGGGCGACCCGATCGTGGGCATCGTGACCACCGGCAAAGGGGTCACGATCCACGCGCGCGACTGCCCGACGCTCGAGACCTTCGCGCCGACACCGGAACGTTTCATCGACGTCGACTGGGAGCCCGGCGCGCATGTGCAGACGCCGGCGAAGGGCGAGGGCTTCACCGGACGGCTCTCGGTGATCGCGGACAACGCGCCGACCTCGATCGCCTCCGTCACCAACGCGATCGCCAAGCAGGACGCGGCGGTGGCGAGCCTGCGCGTGGTCAACCGCCAGGCGGATTTCTTCGAGATGCTGGTCGATGTGGAGGTGCGCGACCTGCAGCAGCTCGCCGCCGTGATGGCGAGCCTGCGCGCGGCCTCGCATGTGCACGAA